>JAYQGD010000091.1:0-8277 GCA_038140415.1 Rhodospirillaceae bacterium | reverse complement strand
GAACCCCTGCAGGCCGACCCGGTGATCATCGGCGACAATTGCTTTGTCGGCGCGCGTTCAGAAGTGGCGGAAGGCGTCATCGTCGAAGACGGCGCGGTGCTGTCCATGGGCGTGTTCATCGGCGCGTCGACCAAGATCATCGACCGGGAAACCGGCGATGTGATCATGGGCCGAGTGCCGGCCTATTCGGTGGTGGTGCCGGGCTCACTCCCCGGTAAGCCCTTGCCCGACGGCATGCCCGGTCCGAGCCTTTACTGCGCGGTGATCGTGAAGCGCGTGGACGAGGGTACGCGCGCCAAGACCTCCATCAACGACCTGCTTCGGGATTAACAGCGGGAGCCGCCGCCATGGCTGTCGATGCGATCGAACTTGCCCGGGCGATGATCCGCTGTAACAGCGTGACGCCCACCGACGGCGGCGCGCAGGATGTCCTGAAGACGGCGCTGGAAGGGATCGGCTTCGACTGTGAGCTGGTCACCTTCAGCGATAACGGCACCCCGGACGTGCAGAACCTCTATGCCCGGCTGGGCGACAGCGGCCCAAACTTCTGTTTCGCCGGCCACACCGACGTGGTGCCGGTGGGCGACGAAGACGCCTGGATCACTGACCCGTTCGGCGCGGAGGTGAAGGACGGCACCCTCTATGGCCGGGGAGCGGTCGACATGAAATCCGCAATCGCCTGCTTCGCCGATGCCGCATCCCAGTTCTTGGCGGCGCGCAACGGTGATTTCAATGGTTCCATCAGTTTCCTGATCACCGGCGACGAGGAAGGCCCGGCCATCAACGGCACCAAGAAGCTGCTGGCCTGGGCCACGGACAAGGGCGAAAGCTGGGACGCCTGCGTGGTGGGCGAGCCCACCAATCCCAAAGATATGGGGGAGATGATCAAGATCGGCCGGCGCGGCAGCCTGAACGGCAAATTGACGGTCTATGGCGTCCAGGGGCACACCGCCTACCCGCACCTCGCCGACAACCCGATCCACCGGCTGGCCAGGATGGTCGAGGCGCTGACCTCCGCCGAGCTGGATCAGGGCAGCGATCATTTCCAGGCGTCGACCCTGCAGTTTTCCACCATTGATGTGGGCAACCCGGCGACCAACGTGATCCCGGCCCGGGCAAGCGCCACGTTCAATGTGCGTTTCAATGACCTACATACGTCTGCCGATGTGGAAGCCTGGGCGCGGAAAAAACTGGACGGAATCGGCGGCGACTATGATTTGGATGTTTATGTCTCCGGCGAATCTTTTCTCACCCCGCCGGGCCGGCTCAGCGACATCCTGGCCGGCGCGGTCAAGGATGTTACCGGCAGGGACCCGGACCTCAGCACCACCGGCGGCACGTCGGATGCCCGTTTTATCAAGGATTACTGCCCGGTCGCGGAATTCGGGCTGGTCAGCCAGACCATGCATAAGGCGAATGAATCCGTCGCCGTTGAAGACATGCAGACGCTGACCAAAATTTACCTGACCGTCCTCGAAAATTTTTTCGATCAGTAAGGGCTTACCGGCCGTGATCAGCTCTCAGCAAGCGACCCACGCCCTCTACGGGGCGTACCGGCTTGCCCGTGGGGATGCCGGCGGCATGGCGTATTTCAACACGACCGTGCGCGGGTTCTGGCAGTCCTTCTCCGCCGCCTGGATCGTCGCGCCGTTCTTCCTGTTGCTGCACATGATCCGGTTTCAGATGGGCGGCGTGCAGGAGCCGATGCTCCGCTACTTCGCCATCGAGATCGTCTTCTACATCATCGGCTGGGTGCTGTTCCCCCTGGTGATGTACTACCTCCTCCAGGCGTTGGAGAAAGAGGACCGTTTCATCAATTTCGTGGTCGCCTACAATTGGGCGCAGGCGATCCAGAACATGGTGTATCTGCCGGTCGCCATCCTGTTCGTTCTCGGCATTTTCAGCGGCCCGTTTGCCCAGTTCATCAATTTGGGGCTGCTGGGCCTGGTTTTCCTCTATACTTGGTTTGTGACAAAAACGTCGGTGGAGATTTCCGGCGGCATGGCGGCGGCGATTGTCGGCCTGGATGTGGGTATCTGGATCTTGCTGAACATCATGGTTGAGTCCGTGCTGCGCAGCGGGCTGGTCTGAATATGGAAAGCTATTTCATCTTCGCTTTTATGGGCGTGGTTCTGCTGATTGCAGTCGCCATCAGCATTGCCATCAAGTGGGACAAGCGGCCGACCCCGGCCCGCTACCGCTATGACGCCAACGCCATTCAGGCGGAAATCCTGGCCGATGAAACCCTGTCGGACGAAGAGCGGGCCTATCTGGAAGAAGTGGCCGTTCTGGAACTGCCGCGCCGCCATCTGGTCTGCTAGACCGCCCGGCTTGATCCCCGGATCGCACGGGCTAAGCTAACCCCCACACTATTTCCAATCAGGAACAGATGATCTCATGAGACTTGTGACATTTACCCAGGACGGCGCGGACTATATCGGTGCGCTCGACCAAGATGCCGGCACGATTGTTAATTTTGCCAAGACCGATCCCGGCCTGCCCGGCGACATGTTGGCGTTCATTAATTTGGGCCAGGCCGGTCTGGATCAGGCGGCCAAGGCCGTCGCGTCCGCGGGGGATGACGCCAAGGTGGGGCTGGCCGATGTCAGCTTGAAGTCGCCGATCCCCAACCCGCTCCGCGACATCATGGCGGTGGGCCGGAATTATCACGAGCATGCGCAGGAATTTCATGATTCCGGCTTCGACGCCACGTCCGGCGCGACCGCCGTGCCGGATGATCCGATCATTTTCACCAAGGCGACAACCAGCATGTCAGGACCGTTTGATCCGATCCCGTCCTATCTGGATCACACCAACTCCACCGATTACGAAGGCGAGCTGGCGGTGATCATCGGCAAGGAAGGCCGGGGCATCAAAAAGGACGAGGCGTTCGAATATGTCTACGGCTATTCCACCAGCAACGACGTGACCGCCCGCACCTTGCAGCATCAGCACAAGCAGTGGTTCATCGGCAAGGGGCTCGACGGGTACTGCCCGATGGGGCCCTGCATCCTCACCGCCGACGAGGCCGGTCATCCGGACACATTCCACCTGACCACCGACGTGAACGGGGAGCGCCGCCAGGACTCATCCTGTTCGGCACTGATCTTCGATATTCCAACCCTGATTGAAACCATCTCCGCCGGGATCACGATGCTGCCCGGCGACATCATCGTGACCGGCACGCCGGTCGGTGTCGGCATCGGCTTCAAGCCGCCGGTCTTCCTACAGAAAGGCGACGTTGTCAGGGTGAATATCGAGCCCATCGGCGCCATCGAGAACACATTGGAGTAAGAGGAATGCGATTTTACGACTGCGCCACCGCGCCGAGCCCCCGCCGGGTCCGCATCTTCATCGCCGAGAAAGGCCTGGAGATTGAAACCATCGAGGTGGACCTGATGAACCGGGCCCAACTTGAAGATGATTTCAAGGCGCTGAATCCGTGGCGGACGATCCCCGTGCTGGAACTGGACGACGGCACGCTGATCAGCGAGTCCATCGCCTGCTGCCGCTATCTGGAAGAAGCCTATCCGGAGCCGCCGCTGATGGGCCGGGACCCGAAGGAGAAGGCCGTCATCGCGATGTGGGAGCACCGGATGGAATGGGATGGCTTCCTAGCCGGTGCGGAGTATCTGCGCAATACGGTTGAACGGATGAAGGGCCGGGGGCTCACCGGGCCGGTCAATCATGACCAGATCCCTGAACTGGCGGAGCGCGGCAAAAAGCGGGTCGCCCATTTCCACAATTTCCTGAACGAGCGTTTGGGCGAGAGCGACTATGTGGCCACCGACTATTACACCATCGCCGACATCACCGCGCAGATCAGCTTGGACTTCACCGTCCGTATGGGCCTGCCCTGGGACGCAGCAGTGCATACGAACACCGCGCGCTGGTATGAATTGGTGAACGCCCGGCCGAGCGCCAAGCTCGGGAAACCGTAAAGCCTACCCGGCCACCTTGAAGTAGCCGAGATACTGCCCCCACAAGAAGTGGAGCGGCAGCAGGATCGCCGCGCTGATCACCATGTAGGCCACCAGCATCTTGATCACCCAGCTGATACGCAGGTTGCCCAGCGCCACGGCGAGGACCACCGGCGGGGCCTGGTAAAAAAACGGGAACATGGTCCAGGTGACCACCGGGGCCATCAAGACACTCATCAATGACCAGCCGGACGCCTGCGCCATTGCTTCGGCCATGGGGGCCATGATGGCGGGCTGGGCAGGCATGGTGGTGAACAGACCGATCACCGTGGCGATCGCCGCGATGATGCCGAAATTCTCGCCGTCCTGGCCCTGGTGCAGCGGCACGTTTGTCAGCAGGAACTCCGCAATCAGATTGCCGACACCGGTATGGGTCGCCACGCCGCCCAGGCCGATGACGCCGGCCAGAAACAACAGCGGGGTAAAATCGATGTCCTTACCCAGGGCCGAGGGCGGCAGCATACCGATCCGCGGGGCCACGCAGACCAACGCCGCGCCCAGGGACACCCAGGCCGGCGAAATGCCGTGCAACGTGTCGGTGATCCAGAGGACGAGCGCCACGGCGACGATCAGCAACAGCCGCACCTCGTCCTCTTTCCAGGGGGTGGCGGCGACGCATTGTTCCCGCGCCGCCGGCGTATCCTTGAACATGAACGACAACAGCGCCGGGTACAGGATCAGCGCGCCGACGGCAATCACCGGGAAATTCAACACCAAATAATCGGCATAGGTTAGGCGGATGCCGTACAGACTCTCCACCGCGCCGAACAGGCTCATATTCGGCACGTTGGCCGGCAGGATGGCGAAGGCGGGGGCCATGGTGCCCATGGCGGCGGCCAGGACGAGGCCGGCCCGGCCTTTGGATCCTTCTTCAAAGCCCAGCTTGTCGGCCAGGGACAGCATGATCGGCACGAGGAGCGCGACGCGTCCGGCGGCGGACGGCACGATCCAGGCCAGGGAGAAAGCCGCCCAGAACACGCCATAGATGGTGCCCACATAGGAAGTCGGGATGCGGTGCAGCAGCGCCTCCACCAGCCGGACATCAAGGCCGGATCGCTTCACGCCGAGGCCGACCACCAAGCCGCCGAACACCAGCCACATGGCGCCCGAATGAAAGCCGGAGAACACAACGTTTGCCGGCGCGATGGCCGCGACCATGGCGGCGAACATAAAGATCAGCGAACCCATGAAGGACGGCACCACCGCCGTCGACCAAAGCCCGATGGCCAGCAGAATCACCGCCGCCGAGCGCAGAACGAGCGGGTTTACGGCGTCATTAGCGGGCAGCGCCAGCAGGATGATGCAGCCGATCAGGGTCAGCGCAAAAATGGACTTGGACGGGCTTTTCAGAAGGATCACGAAAAAACTCTCAGGCGGTGGCATCCGGCGCGCCGGATATTTACGATACATTTCAGATCAGCCCTGTTAAATCAATGTCGGATGGGATCAACCCGCCTGCAAGGAGCCCCGGTGAGCACCGCCGAAACCAACACACAAACACCGCCCAGCCAACCGGCCTCCCCCTGGAGCCCGTTACGGCACAGCGTGTTCGCGCTTTTGTGGACGGGCATCGTGATCTCCAACGTGGGCACCTGGATGCACGATGTGGCGGCGGGCTGGCTGATGACCACCCTGACCTCCTCACCGGTCCTTGTCGCGTCCGTGCAGGCGGCCACGACACTGCCGGTGTTTCTGTTTGCCCTGCCGGCCGGGGCGCTCGCCGATATTGTGGATCGACGCCGGCTCATTGTCGGGATCAAGATCGCACTGTGCCTGACAGCCGCGGTTTTGGGCGCGGTGGTCATCCTGGATGCGGTCAATCCCGTGTGGCTGCTCCTCTTCACCCTCGCCATGGGGACAGGGGCGGCCTTCATCGCGCCGGCTTGGCAGGCGATCATTCCGCAGCTAGTGCCCCGCAGCGAGCTACAACAAGCCATCGCGCTCAATAGTGTCGGGATCAATATCAGCCGCGCCATCGGGCCCGCCGTCGGCGGCTTGCTGATGGTGGCGGTCGGCATCTGGGCGCCGTTTGTCATCAATGCCGTCAGCTTTCTGTTCGTCATCGCCATTTTGATCTGGTGGACGCCGGACACCAGAAAAGACAACCACCTGCCGGGCGAACGGTTCTTCACCGCCATGCGGGCCGGTCTCCGCTACGCCAAATCGAGCCAGCCGCTCCGCAGCACCCTGATCCGGGCCAGCGGCTTTTTCATCTTCGCTACGTGCTACTGGGCGTTGCTGCCGTTGATCGCCCGCGATCTATTGCAGGGCGGCGCGTCCTATTATGGCTATCTGATGGGCGGCATCGGCCTGGGTGCGGTGCTGGCGGCCCTGGCCTTGCCGATGCTGCGCGCCCGGCTCGGGGCCAACCGGGTGGTGGCGTTGGGCAGTCTCGGCACAGCCCTGGTCCTGGTGATTTTCGCCGTGTCCAAAAACCAGGTGCTGGGCGTGCTGGCCAGCATGCTGGCGGGCGCGGCGTGGCTGACGGTTCTCTCCACCCTCAATGTGGCGGCACAGATCGCGCTCCCCGAATGGGTGCGGGCGCGGGGCCTGTCGGTGATGATCGCTGTCTATTTCGGCTCCATGGCCGGGGCCAGCGTGGTCTGGGGAAACCTCGCCGATATTTGGGGCATTCCAACGGCGCTGCTGTTGGTGGCGGCAGGCGCGTTTCTGGCCGTCCCGGCGACCTGGCGGTGGAGGCTGCCGGAAGAGGCCAATATCGATCTGACCCCGACCATGCATTGGACCGTGCCCAATGTGGCGGAGGACCTTGAGGATGACCGGGGCCCGGTGATGGTCATCGTGGAGTACAAGATTGATCCGGCCAACGCGGACCCTTTCCTGGCGGCGATGAAAGATTACGGCGAAACCCGCAAGCGGGACGGCGCCTATGCCTGGGGCATTTTCGAGGACATCGAAGAACCCGGAACCTATGTGGAATACTTCCTGGTGGAATCCTGGCTGGAACATGAGCGCCAGCACCATCGGGTGACCGAGGCCGATCTTCCGATAGAGAAAAACGCCCTGCAGTATATGCTGCAGCCGGTGCGGCCCCGGGCGCGCCACCTAGTGGCCCCGCCGCCGAAGCGCGCCGGTTAGTAGGTGACACGGGTCAGATACAGTCCTTCCGGCGGCGCGGTGGGTCCGCCCGCCGCCCGGTCACAGGCCGCCAGAACGTCCGCCATCTTGTCCGCCGGCCATTTGCCCTCGCCCACCAGCTTCAACGAACCCACCATATTGCGCACCTGGTGATAGAGGAACGACCGGGCCTTGGCGTGGATGAGGATAGTCTCGCCATCCCGCTCGACGTTGAGTTCGTCCAGGGTTTTCACCGGACTGTCCGCCTGGCAGCCAGCGGCCCGAAACGTCGTGAAATCATGATTGCCGAGCAGATGCTGCGCGCCCGCGTGCATGGCGTCCGCGTCCAGGTCCTGGGGCACCCACCAGACCAGCCCGGCGCCGATGGCCGGCGGCGGCCGGCGGTTGAGAATTTTATAGGTATAGGCCCGGGAGGTGGCGGAAAAGCGAGCGTGAAACTCGTCGGAAACCTCCTCCACCGCCAGCATGCTTATCGCATGTGGCTTCACATGGAAATTAAGCGCATCGCGCACCGTGTCCGCATCCGTCTCTTTCTCGATATCGGCATGGCACACTTGGCCGGTGGCGTGCACGCCCGCATCGGTGCGGCCCGCCACATGGGTTGTGATGTCTTCGCCGCAGAACTTTAGGAAGGCTTCCTCGACGACCTGCTGGACCGACAGGCCGTTGGTCTGGCGCTGCCAGCCGACGAAGCCGCCGCCTTCGTATTCCAGGGTGAGCTTGAAGCGGGCCATCTCGATTACGCCAGCACCGTGCCGGCGGGCAGGTTATAGCCTTTGAGGAATTCCCCGGCGGCCATCGGCCCTTTCCCGGCGCGCTGCAGCCGGCTGATCGATATAGCGCCCTCCCCGCAGGCCACGGTCAATGCGTTATCCAGAAGCGTGCCGGGCGCACCCCCGTTGGACACGGGTGTGGCCGCCAGAATCTTGATCCGCGTGCCAATGTGCTCAAACCAGGCGCCGGGCCAGGGCGCGAAGGCGCGGATTTGCCGGTCGATCTCCGCCGCAGGTTTATTCCAGTCGATCCGGCTTTCCGCCTTATCGATCTTCTGTGCATACGTGACCCCGTCATCGGGCTGAGTGACCGGCGTGATCTCGGCGGTGCTCCAGCCCGCCACGGCATTGACGATCAACGCCGCGCCCATCTCGGAGAGCGCCTCGTGCCGGCTCCCGGCGGTGGTCTCAGAGGTGAGTGGCGG
>JAYQGD010000090.1:0-8310 GCA_038140415.1 Rhodospirillaceae bacterium | reverse complement strand
TGGTCGGTGTTCCAGATGGTGGCCCAGCATTCCAGCAACGGCTGCAACCTGAACCCCGGCGATTTCTTAGGATCGGGCACGATTTCGGGTACCTCGCCCGACAAACTGGGCAGCATCCTCGAGAAATGTGTGGGCGGCAAAGAGCCCATCGACTTCCCCTATGGGGAGACCCGCACCTTCCTGGAAGACGGGGACGAAGTGATCATGCGCGCCTGGTGCGAAGGCGAGGGCAAAGCCCGGATCGGCTTCGGCGAGTGCCGCTCGATCATCGTTCCGTTGGGATAGGAAGCCTCCCATGACCGCCCGGGACTTGGTAGACGGGTTTGATATCAACGAACTGACGCCGGATTTTCTCGAGGATCCGCAGCCGACCTATCATGCGTTGCGGGACCTGGATCCCGTGCACCAAAATAAAGACGGGTCCTACTTCCTCACCCGCTACCGGGATCTGGAGCTGACCTATAAGCACCCGGCGATGAGCTCCGACAAAAAGGTCGATTTCAAACCCACCATGAAGGACGGGGCGCTGTATCTGCATCACACCACCAGCCTGGTGTTCAACGACGATCCCTATCACGCGCGGGTGCGGAAACTGCTGGCCGCCGCCTTCACACCCCGGAAATTGGCGGAGCTGGAGCCGCTGATCGAACGGGTTATTGATGAGCTTTTGGATGAGTTGGCGGAGCGGGACACGTTCGATCTGATGGACGATTTTGCCCTGATGCTGCCCATCGAGATCATCTCCAACATGCTGGGCGTGCATCGGGAGAAGCGGCATCTGCTGCACGGCTGGTCGAATACGATCCTGGGCGGGCTGGAGCCGGCGCTCTCCGACGAAGCGCGGGATGCCGGCGATCAAGCGGTGGAGGAGTTCAGCGCGTACCTGGAGGAGCTGATTGAGGAGCGCCGCAAGAACCCTGACGAAGGTGGGCAGGGGGAAGTCCTGGCCGCGCTGATCTTCGGCGAAGTCGATGATGAAAAGCTTAGCCTGGTGGAGCTGGTGCAGAACTGCATCTTTTTGCTGAACGCGGGGCATGAGACCACGGCGAACCTGACGGCCAACGGTATTTGTGCGCTGATTGACAATCCGGACCAGCTTCGCCGCTTGCTGGATGATCCTTCGCTGATCGATACGGCGGTGGAGGAGACACTTCGGTATGACAGCCCGGTGCAGCTCGGCAATCGCCGGCTGACGGCAGACCTTGAGGTGGGTGGTGTCGCCATGAAGGCAGGGGATTACCTGCACATGGCAATCGGGGCGGCCAACCGCGATCCGGACATATTTGACGACCCTGACAGTTTCGACATCGGCCGGCAGATGCCTCATCCGCATTTCGCCTTCGCCTGGGGCAAGCATATTTGCCTGGGTGCGACCCTAGGCAAGATCGAGGGCCGGGTCGCCATGGGCAAATTCGTGCAGAAGTTTCCGAATGTGGATTACGCTGGCGACAAGGAACGTTTGCTGCGCGCCCGCTTCCGAGGCTACAGCCACGTTCCCGTCAAAGTGTAGCCGAGATCAGCGGCTGATAAATGCCACTTTCCTGGCCGTCTCTTCCAGAGCCGCGGTCTGGCTTTCCAGCATGGAAATCAACCCGTCCACGCCCTTTTGGCGGACGATGGACCGGAACTCTTCCCGCTGGGTCATGGCCATGCTGACGCCCTCGATGATAAGATCAAGAATGCGGTAGCCTGCGTCTTTCTGGCGCACGCGCCAGCCGGCCACTAGCGGTTTCCCGCTCGGACGGTCAAACTGTGTAGAGACCAGGACGTCCTTTTTGCCGTAGGGCTTGGCGTCGGACACCGACATGGTGCCGCCACTGTAATTCGCGAGGCGTTGGGAGTAGGTACTGAGCACCCAGGTCCGGAATTGGGACTGATACCGTGCCCGCTGTTCGCCCGAGGCCTTGCGCCAGGCAGCACCCAACACGTATCGCCCAATCATGGCGATATCAAAGTTTTCGGCCAAAAGATTGCGGACATGGCCTTCTCGCTCGAATCGGGTCAGACTTTCGTCGCTCAGAAGATTGATGGCTTCCTGACCTAGCGCCTGCATGTACTTAGTCGCGCCTTCGGGCGAGGTTTTACCGCCGGCGCCATAGCTCGGCGTCGTCGCCAGAATAAACGCGGCGGCGATCACGGAAAGGATCAACATCCGCCAGAAATTCGACGGATATGCCTGGTATACGCTACGCACAAACATGTTGGTACGTGGCCTCATCCTCTTACCCTTCACCGGTTGCGGTCATTGTTGGGGTGACCGATTCAGTGTGTTTATTATTAAGTGGGGTGTCTCTTGCAGCGATTTTAGTCAGGCAAGCGATGAATCTTACACGACACTGGTTAACCAGAGGTTTAAGGCATTTTACCAGACGGAAACGTTGGGATCGTCGCTCTCCCGGCAGCCTTTGGGGTTTTCCCGGCGGTCGGGCCCGGCGATGCGCCGTTTTTGGCGGCGGCGGTCCGGGCCGCGCTTCACCCGCTGGCCGGCGGGCCGGTCCGTGGTTTCCGCCACTGACCATTCTGGGACGTCTTCTTCTTCATTCACGTCGCCGATGGGAACCCATATGGGTCCATCATCATCGGGATCATCAGATTCCTGGCGCTCCAGGCGAGGTGAGGCGAGCGCCTTGCTGGCTATGATCCGGCCATTCTCGTCCAAGGCGTTTTCCGCAACGACGACGCCCAAAACCTCGGACACCAGCTCCTCTGCGTTGAAACCGCCCCGGAGAAAATTAACCCCAAGTTCATTGACGATCCGCGATGCCATGAGCAGCCCGTCCATCTCGATTTTGACCAATTGGAAAAGAAACTGCTCATCCTGGAGATTATTGTAGGTGCCTTTGGAACCGATGGCCCGTGACAGCAATGTCTCGCAAAACCGCACCAGGCTAAGAGCGCTTTTCTCGCCGGGGCTGGTGCCCATCGCGGTGAAAATAGGTTTCAGGTCCAGGATATAAATCTGTTCGGCCTGCCCCTTGATCAAGGCATTTTCGGCGTAAACTTCTTCTTGTTTCAATATCTCGCTGGTGGAGAATCGATGTTCCGGCGGCGCGTCATCGATCTTGATGGTGCCTGATTCCAGGTCAATGGGGTCGTCTTCGAAATCCGACATACTCGGCATATCACCTGCATTGCGGCCGGCCTTTTTACCGTCGCCTTTGAGCTTGCTTAGAAATCCCTTCTTATCCGGCATAACAATCCCAGGACTATATAAGCGGTGTCCAACTCACCAAATGAGCGTCCGGCTGTAAATTGAGGGAATCTAATATAAATATCTACCGGCCTAGTTGTCCTTCACCATGTCCCGCACCTCGTGTTTGAGGATTTTACCCATGGCGTTGCGGGGCAAGTCATCGGCAAAGATCACGTCTTTGGGATGCTTATACCGCGCCAACTGGTCCTCGAACCTGGCCAGGAACTCGGACGCCTCGGGGGGGGCGGCCTTTGGGATAACAACGGCTACCGGCACTTCGCCCCACCTGTCATCGGGCCGGCCGACGACGGTGCCGTCCTCGATATCCTCCATTCGGTAGATGACTTGTTCCAATTCCGCCGGATAAATGTTCTCACCGCCGGAGATGATGACGTCCTTTTTGCGGTCATTGATCCAGACATAGCCTTCGTCGTCCTGGTAGCCGACGTCGCCCGTATAATACCAGCCGTCTCGCAGCGACTCTTTGGTGGCCTCTTCATTGCCCCAATATTCATACAAAATGTTCTTGCCCTTGATCAGAATCTCGCCGGGTGTGCCGGTCGCCACGTCATTGCTGTTGTCGTCAACGATGCGCATCTCGCAATGCATAGCTGCCTTGCCCGTTGAGCCGACTTTACGGATCGCGTCCTCGGCGCGGAGATAAATGGCGATCGGGCAGGTCTCCGTCGCGCCGTACATCTGAGAGATGGGCACGCCCTTGTCGTGATACTCGTTGATCAGGGTGAGCGGCACGATAGACGAGCCGCTGAGCACGGTTTTCAACTGCGGGAACCAGGCCTCCTTCCAGCCGGGCAGGACGGAAACCGCCAGCAGCGTCGCCGGCACCAGACAAGTGAGGGTGATCCGCTCGTTCATCAGCGCGTCCAGCACGGCTTGTGGATCGAACCGCCGGTGAAGAGTCACGGTTGCCCCTGCGTAGAACGCCGGCGTCGTCTGATTGTTCATGCCGCCGACATGAAACAAGGGTAGGGGAGTCAGAATATGGTCGTGGCTGCTGATATCGCCCAGGTGTACCCCGTTGAGTGCGTTCACTAGCATGGATTCCTGGGTCAGCACTGCCCCCTTGGGCCGGCCAGTGGTGCCTGACGTGTAGACCAGAAGGTAGGGCGTTGCCGGTGTGACATGAGGATTGCGGTCATCGCCCTCGGCATTTGCGACGGCGTCGGACAATCCCTGCCAACCATCGGCCGCAAAATCCGAGGCTACCAGTTCGATATCCGGCAGTTCTTTCTTCAGCTCCTCGCCGCGAGCCTGATATTCGGAATCGCACATCAGGATTTTTGGAGCTGAATCCTCAAGGATGTAGAGATGCTCCACCAGCACCAGCCGCCAGTTTAGGGGCGAGAAAATCACGCCGATCCGCGCGCAGGCAAACATCACGAACAAAAATTCTGGTGTGTTCATGCCCAGATAGGCGAGCCGGTCGCCCCGGCCCAGCCCGAATATATGTTTCAGCGCGCGGGCGTGATCGCGCACCTTGGCGGCGAACTCCCCGTAGGTGATTTCTTGGCACTCGAACCGTAGCGCGACTTTGCCCGGCGAAAAGGCCTCGTGCTTATCTAGCCAGTCGGAAAGGTTGATCACTCGTCCGTCTCTCCCCGTTCATAGAGGGCGTCGCGGCCGATCTTGTCGATGCACAGTTCCGCTGTCCAAGGCAGCATCAGCGAGCCGCAGCGGCTATCCCGATACAGCCGCTCCAGATGCAGGGATTTCAGCATGGACTGTCCGCCGCAGGTGCGGATGGCAAGCCGGCAAATATCGTTGGCGTTCTCCATGACGGTGTACTGGGCGACCCAGGCCCGCATAATTTGCGACTTGGACGGATTGGGCCGTGCGTCGTTCAACATTTGGACCCAGATCGCCTTGGTCTGCTCCAGTTTGACGAACATTTCCGCCACCGCGATCTGTTTGGTCGGATACATGCGGCGTTTCACCGGCGGCGTGCCGGGCATTTCGCCCCGCAGATATTTCACTGTAAAATCGTATGCCGCCTGCGCGACCCCCATATAAGACGGGGTGAGCGAGGTGAACATATGGGGCCAGCGGCTGGCCGCCTGGAAATAGACACCCTGGGGCATCAGCGCCTCGTCGTCTTTCACGAACACGTTGTCGAGTATCAGATTTCTGGACACCGTGCCCCGCATGCCCAGCGGGTCCCAGTCGCCTTCGACCCGGACGCCCTTGGCCTTAGCCGGGACGGCCATATACATGGTGTCCTGACGGCTTAGCCGAGGCTTCTCCTCTGTGCACAGAACGCCGTAATAGTCGGCGGATCCGGAAAGGGAGGCGAAGATCTTTTTGCCATTGATGCGCCAGCCGCCTTTTTCCCGCGTCGCCGTGGTGCCGAAGGGTTTAAAGCCGGCCGCTGCGGCCCCGCCTTCAGAGAAGGGCTGCGCGTAAATTGCGCCCTTGTTGAGGATACGTTCGTAATGCTGGGCCCGCCGGCGGTTGTGGTTGCGCCGGTCCTCCTTGGACATGGGCAGGTCATCCGCCAGATCACCGGTCCATAAGCACGAGCTCACATGCATATTAAAAGTCAGCGCCGTCGAGCCGCAGTACCGTCCGATCTCGGCCGCCGCCATGGAGTAGGATTTCAGGTCGGCGCCCATCCCTTTGTATTTTTTAGGGATGCAGATGCCCAGCAGGCCGGCCTTGTGCATGTCTTTATAATTGGCCATGGGAAAGACGGCGTCGCGGTCCCACTTGTCCGCACGGGCGGCGAATTTTGATTGTCCCAATTCCCGGGCGATGGTGCATAGTTTCGCCTGTTGCCGGTTTAACCCGTACGATATCGGATCGAACATCGGTGCATCGAGTTCTGCTTTTGCCTTAGCCATGACTTAGTCCTTCCTGATTTGATCTAAAAATTGCCGAAGCGTGTCGTCAAACACGTCCGGCATCTGCATGTTGGCGAGATGCCCGGCGTCGGTCAGGCACACATAGTCCGCCCCCGGAATTTTGGAGACCATTTTTTCCATCATCGGCGCCGGCGCGTTCTGGTCCAGCTCCCCGGCGATCAGCAGCGTCGGCATTGAGAGGTTCGCCAGATTGTCCCGCCGGTCGAAGGTCACCAAGCAATGCATGGCGGCCTTGTAGGTCTCCACCGGCACGTTCGACATGCTGCGCATGGCCATCTCCACACCTTTGGGGTCGGCGTTCCCGGTCAGCATGCCGGGGGTCATTTCGGCAGCCAAATCGGCCATGCTCTTGCCGGCCTCTAGTGGGGCAAGCCGGGACGCGATGAATTTCTGTTGAAAATCGCCATCGGGCTTGCCGAAGGCCGGGCTGGTTGCGGATAGTATAAGGCTGGATATCCGCTCCGGATGTTCGGCCGCCGCTTGCTGGACCACCATGCCGCCCATGGAATGCCCGACGACATGCGCCTGATCGATCTCCAAATGATCCATCAGCCGGAACAGGGCTCCGGCGAGCCCTTCGAAAGTCATGGGCGAGATCGCTTCCGAGCTGCCGTATCCCGGCATATCCCAGGCGATAGTCCGGTATTGATCAGAGAAACTATCGATCTGGAAATTCCAGCTATGGGCATCGCCGCCGATTCCGTGCAGGAAGATCAGCGCTTCGCCGCGGCCTTTCTCGATATGGTTGACGGCGAAACTCACGCGTAGTCGCCCGCCAGTTTGCCGTCTTCGACGACCGCGCTACCGTCCAGCTTGACGGTGCAGTGGTTCATCGGCAGATCGAAATGGCCCAGGGTGAACCGCTTGGCGAACTCGTTGGCGCCGGTGGAATAGAGGAAATTGCCGGCATAGGCGCGAAGTTCGGTGCAGTTGATGTCGTGCTGGTCATACATGGTGAGCGCCTCATAGCGCGCACCCTCGTTCAGCCCCCAGCCCACATGGGAGGTGCCGTAGGCATTTTTGTCGCCCCAGCTTTCCATATAGCGCCGGAACAGTTCCGCGTCCGTGCCGTCGCCGTCGATCTTGGTGACATAATCGTCTTCGATGGTCAGGATCACCTGGCTTTCCAAATATCGTTTGAAGGTCAGGTTGATGTCGCCCACATCCATCACCAGTTTGCCGTTGACCGCGCCGACCGGGGGAAAGGCGACGACGATGCCGCCGGGCCAATGAGCGACGGTCTTGGGCCGGTCGCAATAACCCCAGACCCCGGCGCTGATCGCGCCTTCCATCTTGACGGTAAGATCAGAGCCGGCGGCGGACGTCACCGTCATTTCCTTGGCGCCTCGCACATGCTTGACCGCCAGCTTGACCTTTTCTTCCAGGTCCGGTGTCGGCAGCAAACGTTCCAGTGCCTCCGGGTGTTCGTTGGAGACCATGAAATGCCGGGCGCCCGCTTGGACGATCTCCGGCAGTTCCGGCGCGTGCAGCATGCCCTCTACGGTCAGGTCGACCACCATGGTGCAGGCCTTTAATGCGGCGATGGTGGGGCCATGCCCCTGCACGGCGTTGGACGCGCCGGTGGAGCGCACCGGCACGCTCGCTTCCTGGGGCGGGGTCGGCACCACCACGTGGCATGGCTTGGCGCCCATGCGGATCAAGGCAAGCTCGGCCAGATGGACATTGACCTGGCGCGACTGGGTCTCGGACAAGATGGCGATTTCCTCGCCAGGTTCGACTTTGCAGAGCTCAAACGCCTTGACGAAGGTCTCGATCCATTTGGCTTCAATGCGGTCCGTGAACATATTGGATCTCCTCCGGTTGGCGGGTCTTTGATTTTCCTGATGATGTGAGGCAAATTAAATCGTACTCGCGCCCGGTGATCAAACCCTCGTTCGATGGGGAAGAGGGACATCCCAATAAAAATCATTGTCCAAAAGGGGGCAGGTTCGATACAACAGGGCTCCCAAATTATGCGGAGGGGTGGCCGAGCGGCTGAAGGCGCCGGTTTGCTAAACCGGTATAGGGTGTCAAGCTCTATCGAGGGTTCGAATCCCTCTCCCTCCGCCATCCAGTCTGTCTCCAAAACGAAGACTGACGGTGCTCTCCAACTAACTGCGACATTTCAAACGATTAGCGTGCGTGTGGCGGCGTATAGTCCCACACGCTGGAGTCTGTTTTTCCCCTTTATGCTAGAACAATGGCCATTTTCTCTTAGGCCATTTTTGCGAGTAGGAC
>JAYQGD010000089.1:0-8323 GCA_038140415.1 Rhodospirillaceae bacterium | reverse complement strand
AGTTCGAATACCGCCGCGGCTATAAGTTCTCGACCTACGCCACCTGGTGGATCCGCCAGGCGATCACCCGTTCGATCGCCGACCAGGCGCGGACCATCCGCATTCCGGTGCACATGATCGAGACCATCAACAAGCTGGTCCGCACCTCGCGCCAGATGCTGCACGAGATCGGCCGCGAGCCGACCCCGGACGAGCTGGCGAGCAAGCTGGCCATGCCCGTGGACAAGGTCCGCAAGGTTCTCAAGATCGCCAAGGAGCCGATCAGCCTCGAGACGCCCATCGGCGACGAGGAAGACAGCCACTTGGGCGACTTCATCGAGGATAAGAACGCGGTCCAGCCGCTCGATGCGGCGATCCAGGGCAACCTCCGGGAGACCACCACCCGGGTGCTGGCCAGCCTGACCGCCCGTGAAGAGCGGGTGCTGCGCATGCGCTTCGGCATCGGCATGAACACCGACCACACTTTGGAAGAAGTGGGCCAGCAGTTCTCGGTGACCCGCGAACGTATCCGCCAGATCGAAGCGAAGGCGCTGCGTAAGCTCAAGCACCCGAGCCGGTCACGGAAACTCCGCAGCTTCCTGGATCATTAGGAGCACCCCTCCCTTTACCCCTTTCTTAACCATCGGGCGGCGACAGTGGGGCCATGTTGAAATGGCTGTTCACACTCTTCGTCGCGCTGGTGGTGTCTCTGTACGCCATGAAGGGCCAATCTGCCGAGAAAACGGCAGTCGAATTGACGGTGACCGTAGACGGGCTGCGCAATGACCAGGGGCTTTTGCGCCTGGCGATCTATGACAATCCGGCGGACTTTCCCGAAGGCAAGGACACCGGCGATGCGGACGTACCGATCAAAGCCGGCGTGGCCGTCGCCACCTTTCCGGGGCTAAAGCCGGGCCGCTACGCCATCGCGGTCCATCACGACGAGAACGGCAACAAGGAGATGGATACATTCATCGGCTTTCCCCTGGAAGGGTTCGGCTTTTCCAACAACGCCAAGGCAAGCATCGGCGGGCCGCCAGGGTTCGACGAAGCCGCGTTCAATGTGGGCGTGGCGGACAAATCCATTCAGCTTAGGATCGTCTACTGGGCGTCGCCCTGAGCCGTCTTTAACGCCCGCCCCACCCTCGCCTCTGAGCGGGCCAGCAGGATCGCCCCGGTGACAATCACCGCCGTGCCGATCCAGGTCCAAATCTCCGGCACCTCGCCGAACAGCACAAACCCGAACAGCGCCGCCCAGATCAGCCGGAAATAGGCCATGGGCTCCACCGCGGTCACATCGCCGATCTTATAGGCATTGGTCTGGATCACGTGCGCCGCCGTGCCGGCAAACCCCAGCACGACCAATCCGATCCACACCTTCATCGACGGCCAGATCCAGAAGAACAACGCCGGAATGAAGGTCATGCCGGTCACGGTGAAGCTCATGAAAAAGACGATGGTCGCCGGCGAGTCGGTCTTAGACAGTGATTTCACCATGAGCTTGGAGATCGCCACGGCGATGGCAGAGAAAACTACCAAGAGCGACCCCAAGCCCACCTCGGCAAAGCCGGGCCGGAGGATGATCAGCATCCCGGCGAAGCCCAGGACTATGGCGAACCAACGGATAAACTGCGACGGCTCGCCCAGAAACAGGATCGCGCCGACGGAGGCATAGATGGGGATGACGAACGACAGGGCCGTCGCATCGGCCAGCGGGATGAGGGTGATCGCCCAGAACCAGGCCACCATGGAAAGGCCGTGGATGCCGCTCCGGGCCAAATGAAAGCCGAGCCGTTTGGTGCGTAACTGCCCAAGACCATGGCGCATAAACAAGGGCGCCAACGCCACCAGCCCGAACAGATTGCGGAAGAACACGATCTCGATCGGGTGCATGCCCTCGACGGCAGCGAACTTCACGATGGAATCCAGCGCCGCCAACATGCCGACGGAAATCACCATCAACACGATGGCGAGCACGTTGGGCGACAGGCCGAACATCACGGGGGCCGGTACTTATACCGCTGTCCGGGCGGACCTAGTCCTTATCCTTGTGGTTCAGGCTGGCGGAATTGATGCAGTAGCGGAGGCCCGTGGGCTGCGGCCCGTCCGGGAACACGTGGCCCAAATGGGCGTCGCACTTGGAACACATGACCTCGGTCCGGACCATCCCGAACGCGAGGTCTTCCTCGGTGATCACCGCCTCGTCGGCGAGCGGCTGCCAATAGCTGGGCCAGCCGGTGCCGGAATCAAATTTGTGATCAGAGGAGAACAGCGCCTGGCCGCAACATTTGCAGGTGTAGGTCCCCGGCGTCTTGGAATTGTAGAATTCGCCGGTGAAGGCGCGCTCGGTGCCCTTCTGCCGGGTGACGTAAAATTCCTCCGGCGTCAGTTGGTCCATCCATTCCGAGTCTGATTTGACGACTTTATCGCTCATGTCCGGGCTCCCGCTTGCGGCTTTGTGGGGTGAGAGAGTACTCCGCCAACGCCGGGACGCCAACACTTGCAACAGCCCCTGTGAGCCGCCAGAATCAGGTGGTTACATCTTAAGGAAACCCATGCCGACATCGGGATTACTCGGGCCCTATCCGTTGGACGAGGCCCATATTGAACAATACGTCGCCCAGGCCGAGGATTGGAGCTCTGCCTCCGCCTTTGCGCTCGGCCCGTTGAAGGACGGACGGTTTTTCATCCGCCGGGTCGGCCACGGTGATGGCGATTTGGGTGAAATTCTGAAAACCTATATCGGCCAGTATGAAGGCTTTAAGTTCAAATTCTTCCGCTCGACCCGCTCGGCCTATGACAAAGAATGCCGCCTCTACCACGACTTCATCCCGAAGGACAACGAAGACCACCCGGTGAAGCCCAAGAACACCAAGTTCACCTGCCCGGTGCCGAGTTGCATCCACGCCGATTAACGGCCAACCCAGACGAGGACCCAGATGGATATCTATGACCGCATCCCCTACTCCGCCATTGTCGACCGCCCGTCATTGAAACTGCCGGACGGCGGCAAAGTGATCGTCTGGCCGGTGGTCAACCTGGAGGAATGGGTGCCGACCGAGCCCCTGCCCCGGCGCATCCTGACGCCCCCCGGCGAGGGCAGCCACACGCCCGATATCCCCAACTGGTGCTGGTACGAGTACGGCATGCGGATCGGCATCTGGCGGATGATGGACGTGCTGAAGGAATTCGGCGTGACGCCGACGGTCTCCATGAACGCCACCGTGGTCGACCGCTACCCCCGCGTTTCCGAAGCGGCGCTGGAAGCCGGCTGGGAGTTCATGGGCCATTCCTATATCCAGAAAGCCATGTTCCTGCTGGATGATGAGCGGGAAGCCATCAAGAAAACCAGCGAGCATCTGCAAGCGTTCTGCGGCTACAAACCCCGGGGCTGGATGGGACCGGGCCTCACCCAGACCGAGGAAACGCCTGAGTTCCTGGTGGAGGCCGGATTCGAATACACGGCCGACTGGATCCTGGATGACCAGCCGTGCGAGATCAACGTGGAGAACGGCAAGCTCTATTCCATCCCCTACACGACGGAGCTCAACGACATCCCGATCATGCTGTCCCAGGCCCATGTGTCGACCGTGCTCTATGACCGGACCATGGATTATGTGGACGCCATCTATGACGAGGGCGACAAGAACGTCCGGGTCATGTCGGTCGCCGTGCACCCGTACATCCACGGGGTGCCGCATCGGATCAAGTACTTCCGCAAAATCTTCGAGGAACTGTCGAACCGGCCCGGCGTTGTCTTTATGACCGGTGCGGAAATCCTGGATTGGTATCTGGCGGCCCGCCAAGAATAGGGGCAGGCTCCGGAATCCCCCTTGATATCGACGGGCAACGGGACTACACCAGCCCCGGTTTCACTTGCATTTGAAAGTCCTTAGTCATGTCTATTGTCGCGTCCCGATTGGACCGTATTGCCCCCTCTCCCACCATGGCGGTCACCGCCCGCGCCCGCGAGCTCAAAGCCGCCGGCGAAAATGTGATCGGCCTGGGCGCGGGGGAGCCTGATTTCGACACGCCCGAGCACGTGAAAGACGCCGCCGCCAAGGCGATGAAGGACGGCTATACCAAATACACCGACGTGCCCGGTTCCATCGAGCTGCGTACCGCCATTTGCGACAAGTTTGAACGGGAAAACGGCCTCAAATACACGCCGGACCAAGTCCAGGTGGCCTGCGGCGGCAAGCAGAACATCTACAACGCGATGATGGCGTCCCTCAATCCGGGGGACGAGGTGATCATCCCGGCGCCCTACTGGGTGTCCTATCCGGATATCGTCCTGCTGGCCGAGGGTACGCCGGTGATCGTGCCGTGCTCTGCCGAGAACCGGTTTAAGATGCAGCCCGACGATCTGGAGGCGGCGATCACCCCCAAAACCAAATGGCTGATGCTGAATTCGCCGTCCAACCCGACCGGCGCGGCCTATACGCGCGACGAGCTGAAAGCGCTGACGGACGTGCTGCTGCGCCATCCCCATGTCTGGGTGATGACCGACGATATTTACGAGCACATCGTCTATGACGGGTTCGAGTTCACCACGCCGGCCCAGGTGGAGTCCGGCATTCATGACCGCACTTTGACCCTTAACGGGCTCTCCAAGGCGTTCAGCATGACCGGCTGGCGGGTCGGCTATGCCGCCGGACCGAAAGAGCTCATCGGCGCCATGAACAAGGTGCAGTCGCAAAGCACGTCTCACACCAGCTCGATCTCGCAGGCCGCGTCCATCGCCGCGTTGAACGGGCCGCTGGACTTCCTGGAGGAACGCAACGCGGTCTTCAAGGAGCGGCGGGACATGGTGGTTTCCATGCTCAACCAGGCGACGGGCATCGACTGCCTGACGCCGGAAGGCGCGTTCTATGTCTATCCCAAATGCGAAGGCATGATCGGCAAGAAGACGCCGGACGGAGACGTCCTCAACACGGACGGCGAAGTCGCGACCTATCTTCTGGAATCGGAAGGCGTCGCCGTGGTGTTCGGTGAAGCGTTCGGCCTCACGCCGTTCTTCCGGATTTCATACGCGACCGGGACTGATCTGTTGGAAGACGCCTGCCAGCGCATCCAGCGGGCGTGTGCGGCACTGAGCTAGCGATAAATTAACGCCCGACGGCCTGGGCCAGCACCTCGGCGGTGCGGAGTTCCTTTTCGGCTGCGGCGCGGCTTTCATCGTCGGCGCTGTTGAGCGCTTCCTGCGCCTTGGCCAGCCGGTCGCCCGCCGCTTCGGCCGTGATCTCATCCAGCGGCGTGGCTTCTTCGGCCAGGACCGTGCAGCGTTCAGCGGTCGCTTCGGCGAAACCGCCTTCAACGAACAGGCGCTTTGTCACCTGCCCGTCATTGTGGATGTCGACGACGCCGGCGCGCACGGTGCTCAGCACCGGCGTGTGGCCGGGCATCACGCCGAAATCACCTTCCTCGCCGGGCACCACGACCATGTCCACCTCTTCCGAGGCGAGCAGGCGGCTCGGCGAAACCAGTTCAAAGGTGACTTTATCGGCCATCGTCTCTCGTCCCTATCGCGCGCTTTACGCCGCTTCCGTCGCCATCTTGGCCGCCTTTTCGACGGCCTCTTCGATGGTGCCGACCATGTAGAAGGCGGCTTCCGGCAGGTGATCGTATTCACCGGCGCAGATGCCCTTGAAGCCTTTGATCGTGTCTTCCAGGTTCACGAACACGCCCGGCGTGCCGGTGAAGACCTCGGCCACGTGGAACGGCTGGCTGAGGAAGCGCTGGATCTTCCGGGCGCGGGCCACGGTCAGCTTATCCTCTTCCGACAGTTCGTCCATGCCCAGGATGGCGATGATGTCCTGCAGGTTCTTATAGGTCTGCAGGATACGCTGCACTTCACGGGTGACGGTATAGTGTTCCTCACCGACAATCGCCGGATCGAGCACCCGCGATGTGGAGTCCAGCGGATCCACCGCCGGGTAGATGCCCAGCTCGGCGATCGAGCGGCTCAACACGGTGGTGGCGTCCAAGTGGGCGAACGAGGTCGCCGGCGCCGGGTCGGTCAAGTCATCGGCCGGCACGTAAATGGCCTGCACCGAGGTGATCGAGCCCTTATTGGTCGAGGTAATCCGCTCCTGCATGGCGCCCATGTCGGTGGCCAGCGTCGGCTGATAGCCCACCGCCGACGGAATGCGGCCCAACAGGGCGGACACTTCAGAACCGGCCTGGGTAAAGCGGAAAATATTATCAACGAAGAACAGCACGTCCTGGCCTTCCTGATCGCGGAAATATTCGGCGACCGTCAGACCGGAGAGCGCCACCCGCGCACGGGCGCCGGGAGGTTCGTTCATCTGGCCATAGACCAGCGCGGCCTTGGAGCCGGGACCGTCCGGCACGATAACGCCGGATTCCATCATTTCGTGATAGAGGTCGTTGCCTTCACGGGTCCGTTCACCAACACCGGCGAACACGGAGTAACCGCCGTGGCCCTTCGCAATGTTGTTGATCAACTCCATGATGATCACGGTCTTGCCCACGCCGGCACCGCCGAACAGGCCGATCTTACCGCCCTTGGCGTAGGGCTCGATCAGATCGACGACCTTGATGCCGGTGACCAGAATTTCCGCTTCGGTGGATTGGTCCAGGAACTCCGGCGCGGAACGGTGGATTGGCAGCGACGAGGTCGATTCGACCGGGCCCCGTTCGTCCACCGGCTCACCGATCACGTTCATGATCCGGCCCAGGGTCTCAGGCCCCACCGGCATCATGATCGGCTCACCCGTATCAATCGCTTCCTGCCCGCGGACCAGACCATCGGTCGTGTCCATGGCGATAGTGCGAACCTGGGACTCACCCAAGTGCTGCGCCACCTCGAGGACCAGCCGGTTGCCGTTATTGTCCACTTCGAGAGCGTTCAGAATTTCCGGTAGATCGCCGTCGAACTTCACGTCAACGACAGCGCCCATCACCTGGGAAATCGTGCCAACATTGTTTTTGGCCATTGTCCTAAACTCCTGTTGCGCTATAGCGCTTCCGCGCCGGAAATAATTTCAATCAATTCGCTGGTGATCTTGGCCTGACGCGTCCGGTTATAGGTCAGCGTCAATCCGTCGATCATCTCACCGGCGTTGCGTGTGGCGTTATCCATCGCCGACATGCGGGCGCCGTGTTCGGACGCGCTGCTTTCCAGCAGTGCGCGGAACACCTGCACCTTCAGGTTACCCGGCAGCAGGTCGGTGAGAATTTCCTGCTCCGAGGGTTCAAACTCATAGGCCGCCGCCGGACCTTCCTGGGCCGGGGCGTCCGTCTCTTCTTCGTCGTCATCGTCGGCGGTCACTTCAACCGGGATCAGCCGCTGGGGCGTGACCACCTGGGTGATCGCCGAGACGAATTTGTTGTAGACGACCGTGCAGACGTCGAATTCGCCGGCATCGAACATGGAGATGATTTTCTCCGCCACCTCGTCGGCTTCGGCGAAGGTTACACCGGCCCGGCCGATGCCCTGGAAACTATCGACGATATGGGATTGGAAGTCCCGGCGCAGCGCATCGCGGCCCTTGCGGCCCACGCACAGCAGCTTCACCGTTTTACCGTCGGCCAGCAACGCACGGGTGCGGTTACGCACTTCCCGGGCAATATTGCCATTGAAGCCGCCGCAGAGACCCCGGTCGGAGGTCACCGCCACCATCAGATGCACTTCGTCGGAGCCGGTGCCCGCCAGCAATTTCGGCGCACCCTCCGTCGAGCCCAGATTTTCCAGGACCGACGCGATCATGCGCTCCATCCGCTCGGCATACGGCCGGGCGGCCTCGGCGGCTTCCTGAGCACGGCGCAGACGGCTGGCCGCCACCATCTTCATGGCCGACGTGATCTTCTGCGTGGACTTCACGCTGGAGATCCGGGTCTTGAGTTCCTTCAGGTTCGCCATGATCTAGGGCCGGTTATTCCTGCAATTGTTTCGGTTAAGCGAAGGACTTGGTGAAGTCATCGAGGAAGGCTTTCAGTTTGCCTTCGGTTTCCTCGGACAGAGCTTCTTCGGTGCGAATCGTCTCAAGGATATCCGCGCCTTTTTCCCGGATCGTGTCGATATAGGCGCGTTCGAACCGCACCACATCGTTCACGGCGATCCCGTCAAGGTAACCGTTCACGCCGGCGAAAATGGCAACCACCTGTTCTTCCATCGAATACGGCGAGAACTGGGCCTGTTTCAGCACCTCAACCAGACGAGAGCCGCGCGCCAGCAAGCGCTGGGTCGAGGCGTCCAAATCGGAGGCGAACTGTGCAAAGGCTTCCATTTCCCGGTACTGAGCCAGTTCCAGCTTGATCGAGCCCGCCACCTGTTTCATCGCCTTCACCTGCGCCGCCGATCCCACACGGGACACGGACA
>JAYQGD010000088.1:0-8368 GCA_038140415.1 Rhodospirillaceae bacterium | reverse complement strand
GTTCTCCTCGTCCTTGAAGATGCCCCAGTTTTCCAGCGTGCCCACATAGACCCGATTGAAATCGATGAACCCCTGTTCGGTAAATGGCGCCGGGGAACGCAGCTCGCAGGCGCAGAACGCGGTCAGCGGCCGGCCGGCGGCCCGGATGTGCCTCTCTATATAAGTGAAGCCTTCGGCGATAGGCACGGGGCTGCGGAATCTTACCCGCTCGATGGCGAAACCGGGCAGCGCTGCGACGCCGGCGGAATACTGAAACGGGCCGCGCACATATCTGTAATTGCCGGGCTGAAAGTCGGCGGTTTCCAGTTGCGCCATGATGAGCTTCCCCTTTTCTATTTCCCGGCCGGACGGGCGGCGATCAGGTTGACCCCGGCGATGGTCATCACGGTCACGCCGTCCTGGTTGATCACCTCGACCAGGCTTTTGACGATGCCCCGATCCGGTTTGGATTTGGACCGGCGCGCCTCGGTGATAGTCACAAAGATTTCCAACTGGTCCTCGGGCCGCACCGGGGCCAGCCATTTGAGATCATCAATGCCGGGTGACGACAGGCTGGATTCATCGGACAGATAATGCGCCACGAACTGCTTCATCATCAGCCCGCAGGTCTGCCAGCCGCTGGCGATGATCCCGCCGAACGGCCCTGTAGCCGCCCAGGCCGGGTCGGTATGGATTTTCTGCGGATCGTAAGAGCCGGCGAAGGTGAGCATTTCCTCCTCGCTCGCCGAGACGATGCCCAAGTTATGGCGCGCCCCTTCGATATAGTCTTCGAAGTAGCGGACCTTATCGGGGTCGGTGAACGGTAAATCGGTCATGGAATTGGTTTAGCTCATACGCAGGGTCCTAGAAAGGCCGGAATGAACGGTCTAAGCTGCCGGCACAGGGAGAGACATTATGAGCAGCCCCACACCCTATCTGGTGGACACTTTGAGCCGCGCGGCGCTGCGCCTGTTGCGAACGGCCGGCGGCCAAACGTTCGAGTCGGATGAATTTAGCGTCCGCCTGATCGGCCCGGACGCGCCCGATCAAGTGGCGGATACCTTGGCCGGGCCCAAGGATATGTCGGCGGATGTGAACGTCGTCGCCGACTACACCCTCCAAGTCGATGCGCCCCGCCGGGTGATGGAGCTCACCTGGTCGGCGGATGACATGCTGCGCATCCTGGTGTTCAGCCGGGGCGGCTGGGAACAGGCGCTGTTGACGGCGGCGGGAATTGAACTCGATCCGGCAAAGAGCGCGGGGACGAGCAGTTGGCGCCGCCTGCAAGGCACCGAGGACGCGCTCTTGAACCGGGTGCTTACCGACAACGGATTGTCCGAGGTGCCCTTGGCCTCCTTCCGCCAGGGCAAGACCAAGGAACATTACATGCGCCCCCGGGAGTTGACGCCGGAACGCACCGGTCCCATCAGCGCGCCGCCGTCGGAGAAATCCCCGGCGGAAAATGCGCGGCTGATCAAAGAGAAAGCCGCCGAGCTGGGCGCGGAGAAAGTGGGCATCGCCCGACTGTTGCCAGAGTATGTGCAGTTCGGCGCGGACCTCAGCCGCCACACCTGGGTGATCGGGCTCATTCATGCGGAGGACTATGACAATGTGCTGGTGGGCGCCGCCGCGATCGAAGAGGGGGCCCACGACGCCTATCGCCGCTGCGCCGAAAGCTCGACCGCGCTAGGTCACTATATAAGGGACGAGCTCGGCTTCGACGCGCTGGCCCATCACAATGACGGCTGCGAGGTGCAGGCGCTGCCGGCTTTGTTCGAGGCGGGCATCGGGGAGCTCGGCCGGCACGGCAGCATGATCAATCCGGACCTGGGGGCGTTCTGGCGGCCGGGCATGGTGACCACGGACCTGCCGCTCGAGCCCGACGCGCCGCTGCTCTTCGGCGTGCAGGAATATTGCATGAATTGCCGGCTGTGTGAGACCGCGTGTCCCGGCGACGCTATCTCCCCGGCGGAAGATTACATCATGTCCGGCGGGGTGAAGCGCTGGCTGATCGACAACGAGAAATGCTTTCCCTATTCCCGGCTGCAGCCCGAATACTGCCATATCTGCGTCGACGTCTGCCCCTATATCCATAAGGAGAACGGCAACGCGGCCGCCAAGTCGGCGTTCAAGCAGTATCTGGGCCTGCGCAAGAAAGCCGGCGCCGGCGCCTCCAAGGCCGACGTCGCCGGGGCGAGCTAGCTCTAAAGTTCCTTCGCGGCGGCCAGGACCTCGTCCACATGGCCTTTGACTTTGACCTTGCGCCACTCGGCGCGCAGCGTGCCGGTCTTGTCGATCAGGAAGGTCGCCCGGTCGATCCCCGTATACTCCCGGCCGTAGAGTTTCTTCTGTACCCAGGTGCCGTAGGCCTCGCAGGCCTTGCCGTCTTCGTCGGAGACCAGGGTAAAGTTCAGATCGTGCTTGGCCTTGAACTTGTCGTGCTTGGCGACAGTATCCTTGGAGACACCGACGACCGTGGCTTTGATTTTCGAAAAGTCGGGGTTCAGATCACGGAACCCGCAAGCTTCGGTGGTTCAGCCGGGGGTGTCGTCTTTGAGATAGAAATAGAGCACCACCGTATTGCCCCGGAGATCAGACAGCTTCAGCGTGCCGCTGCCGTCCGTGGGCAGGGTGAAGTTGGGGGCCTTGTTGCCGATTTTGGGTGAGGCCATGGGGGACCGTCCTTACCTGCCTGTTGAGGTTGGCTTTCTTCATGGCGGGATTCGGGCGGTGGATCAACTCCCCGCCGCGAGTCGCATTTTCTGAAATTTTGCCTGTTGACTCCTTTTCGGAGTCCGCCTAGGGTGTTTTATAAATAAAACAATGTTTCATATATAAAATAAACAGGTAGTTAACGATCACGCCGCAAGGGGAATATCCATGGACCATAATCCCTTTTTGAAGCCCTGGAAACGTCCGGAGCCGAACCAACAGGCCGGCAAGGGCCGGGTTGAAATTCCCGACCAGGTGGAAAACATCATTTGGCAGACCCGTCCCGCCACCCCCACGGAATATGAAATCCAACTTGGCGAGGCCCTGGAAGCCATCTTCGGCGACGGCCACGAGGAACTGGCCGACGTGGTGTCGCAGTTGAATGAGCGGGGCATTCAATCGCCCCACGGCGGCGACTGGACGGAAGAGTCCTTCCAGGTTGAAATGAAACGCCTCGGCGGATAGGTCATACAGATATGAGCGACATCCGCATCGACTACCGGGCCGTCGGGAAAAAGTTTCCCAACAAGAACGCCGTCAACGGCGAGGACTCCTATGTGGAGGCGGTGCGGGGCGTCAATCTCAATGTGCGTGACGGCGAAGTGGTGTCCCTGATCGGTCCCAGCGGCTGCGGGAAAAGTACGCTGCTGAACATGGGCTCCGGCCTCTATCAGCCCACCGACGGTGAAGTGATCCTGGACGGCGAACGGGTCGACACGCCGAACTCCCAGGTCGGCTTCATGCTGCAGAAGGATTTGCTGCTGCCCTGGCGGACCATTCAAAAGAATGTGGAGCTGGGCCTGGAGATCATGAATGTCCCAGCCGGCGAACGCTCCGAACGGTCGTCTGACTTGCTGGCCAAGTGTCACCTGCATGGGTTCGAAGATCACTACCCCCATCAATTGTCCGGCGGGATGCGCCAGCGCGCGGCTTTGGCCCGGACCCTGGCGGTCGATCCCAAGGTGTTATTGATGGATGAGCCGTTCTCCGCCCTGGATGCGCAGACCAAGATGATCCTGCAGCAGGACCTGGCGGAAACCCTGGCGGCGGAGAAAAAGACCGCGCTATTCATCACCCATGACCTGGCGGAAGCGGCGACGCTCTCCGACCGAATTTTCGTCATGAGCCAGCGGCCCGGCACCATCATCGAAGAGATAACGGTCGACTTGCCGGCCCGGGAAAATCCCATGGTCCGGCGCAAAGATCTGGCCAACGAAATCGGCGAGTATGTCGCCCGGCTCATGCAGTTGCTGCATGTGGGCGAGATGGCCGCCGAGGCAGAAATTTAAGACGCGTTTTTCACTGTTCAATCAACGTTCAACTCTGGAGGTACATTATGAACATTACATCCCTAGCCAAGAAGTCGCTGATCGCGCCCGGCCTTGCCGCGGCGATGATCCTCGGCGTCAGCCCCGCCCAAAAGGCGGCAGCGGAAGACGTCACCTATCTGTTGCCGGCCCCGGCCTTCCTGCCCGCCTTTGGGCCCTGGATGCTGGCTCAGGCCCGCGGCTACTACAAAGCCGAAGGCCTGACGGTGAAATTCCAGACGGCGCGCGGCGGTGTCGACGTGGCCAAGCAGGTGGGCGCGGGCAATGCGGTCATCGGCGGCGGCATCGGTGATACGCCGGTTATCGTCCGTCCGAACGGTATCCCGGTGAAGGCGGTTGCCGTCCTGGGCGGCCGGTCGCTGATGCAGTTGGTGACCCGGGCCGACCGGAACATCAACTCGATTGCCGACCTGAAGGGCAAGACCATCACGGCCCTGTCCCTGCAGGACACGACCTTCTATGCGCTGCTGGGCATGCTGGCGAGCGCCGGTCTGACCCGCAACGACGTGAACGCGCAAGGCGCGGGCCCGGTCGGCGTGTGGAAACTGTTCCTGGCCGGTAAGGCCGACGCCATGGCGGGCGTGCCCGACTGGATCGGCATCGCCATGGGCGCCAAGGTGGAGATGAAAATCTACCCGGCGGACGAGCACTTCAAGAGCATGGCTCAGGCCATCATCGCGTCCGACAGCGTGATCAAGTCCAACCCGGCCCTGATCCAGAAGCTGGTGCGCGCGACCCTGAAGGGCATGAAGGACATCATGACCGACCCGGACGGCGCGGCGAAGGACTATGTGGCGCATGTGCCGAAGAACGCGGGTAAGGAAGCGGCCATGGCCGGAGTCTTTAAGCTCTACAACAAATATGTCTATCCGGGCCAAGCTACGCTCGGCGCGATGGACGAAGCGCGGCTGGCCGGTCTTCAGGACTTCTACGTGAAGCAGGGGATCGTCAAGAAGGCGCTGCCGGTGACGGACCTCTACACGAACCAGTTCGTGAAATAGAGACCTGAACCTTAACGAGACCGAGAGCGAGGCGGGCGATATGTTTGATAAGTTTACCAGAGCCGGAAACGGAGTGTGGGCCAGCTTGACGCTGCTTATCCTCTTCCTGGCCTGCTGGGAATGGGGACCGGCCCTACTGGGCATCCCCGACTACTTCATACCGCCCGCCTCCGCGGTCTTTGTCGAATTCGGCCGGGCCTTCGGCGCCGAGCGCCTGATGTTCCATACGGGCATCACCGCCATGGAAACGGCCGTCGGCTTCATCATCGGCTCCGGCTTAGGCATGGTGATCGGTTATGCGCTGGGCATTTCGACCCGGGCCGAGCTGATCCTGTCGCCCTATATCCTGGCGCTGCAGATCGCGCCGAAAGTGGCCTTCGCGCCGCTGTTCGTCCTGTGGATGGGCTTTACGGTCTATCCCAAAATTCTGGTGTCCATCCTCATCGTGTTCTTCCCCATTATGGTGAACGTGATGAGCGCGGTGCGCACGGTTGATCCGGACATGGTCAATCTGGCCCGCACCTTTAACGCCACCCGCTGGCAAATCTTCAAGAAAATCGAATTCCCGGCCGCCATGCCGCCGCTGTTTTCCGGTCTCCGGATCGCCGCCACCTTCGCCATCATCGGCGTGGTCGTGGGCGAGATGGTCGGCGGCAACATGGGCCTGGGCTACATCCTGGTCTTCGCCGAGGGCGCGGCCAATACGTCGCTGGTCTTCGTTTCCATCATCATGCTGACCATCGTCGGCATCATCGCCTACGCACTTGTCGTGTTCGCCGAAAAGAAGGTGCTGCACTACATGCCCAAGGCGAACTTCAACCCCATTTGAGTTATTGCGAGGAAGCTATGGCTGATACATCCGTCTCTCCCGATCAAGTGGAAGGTCTCATCAACCGGGGCCTGAAAAATCTTTGGTATCCGGTGCTGCCCAGTTGGGGCGTGCATTCCGATCCGGTCGGCATCACCCGGCTGTCGGAGAACATCGTTCTCTGGCGGGATCAGGACGGCACGGTTCACGCCTTGGAAGACCGCTGCCCTCATCGTGGCGCGCGCTTGTCCCAAGGCTGGAACTTGGGCGACCGCATCGCCTGCTGGTATCACGGGATCGAGGTCCAGGGCGACGGCGTGGTGGCCCGCGTGCCTGCCGCCAACAACGCGTCCTTCGAAGGCAAACAATGCGTCCGGCGTTATCCGGTCAAGGAAATCAAGGATGCGATCTTCCTCTATTTCGGCGACGAGGCGCACCCGGAGCCGGTGGATCTGGACCTGCCGGAAGAACTGGTGGGCGAGGCGTTCAGCTCCTTCCTTTGCACCGCCATGTGGAAATGCAATTACCGTTACGCCGTCGACAACGTGATGGACCCGATGCACGGCGCTTATCTGCATGCGCAATCCCACTCCATGGCGCTGGGCGACAAGGAAGCCAAAATGAAGATTGAGATGACGGATACCGGGCTGGTCTTTGAAAAAGAAGGCCAGCGGGACGTCAATTTCGACTGGGTGGAGATCGGCGAGACCGGTGCCATGTGGATGCGTCTGTCGATTCCCTATCGCAAGAACGCCGGACCCGGCGGCTCTTTCTATATCGTCGGCTTCGCCACCCCGGTGGACGAACATCATACCCGGGTCTTCTTCTGGCGGACGCGGCGCGTCTCCGGCTGGCAGCGGGATGCGTGGCGGTTCATGTACCGCAACCGGCTGGAGGGCCTGCATTGGGCCGTCCTTGAACAGGACCGGCTGGTGCTGGAAGCCATGTCCGACGACGCCCGCAATCACGAGCTTCTCTATGATCACGACATGGGTCTTGCCCGGGTTCGCCGCGATCTCAAGAAGCGGGCGGAAGCGCAGCTAAGCGATCTGGCCGCCATCGAGGCGTCCAAGAACGCCAAGCGCGCCCAAGCCGTCGCCGGCGAATAAGGAACAGGACACCGCGTGGCATGACGTCTCCCATCCAACTCGACGGCAAACGCCTCCTGGTGACCGGCGCGGCCCGCGGGCTCGGCCGGGCTTTTGCCGAAGCCGCGCTTGAGGCCGGCGCCAAGGTTGTCATCGCCGACATTCTGGAAGAGTTGGGCCTGGAAACCGCGCAAGAGATCGGGGCCACATTCGTGCATCTGGACCTGGGCGATCCGGACTCCATCGCCGGCTGTGCCGAGGCGGCGGCCAAGGAACTGGGTGGGCTTGATGGGTTGCTCAACAACGGGGCGATTGCCACCGGCATCGGCGGGCCCGACATGAGCGAGATCGAGATCGAGGTTTGGGACCGCGTGTTTCAGGTGAATGTCCGGGGTACCTGGCTGATGAGCCGGGCGGCCCGCCCGCATTTGGCGGCGTCGGGCCAAGGCCGCATCGTCAATCTGGCCTCCGACACGGCGCTCTGGGGGGCGCCCAAACTAATGCATTATGTCTCGTCCAAGGGCGCGATCATTTCCATGACCCGGTCCATGGCCCGAGAATTGGGCAATGAAGGGATTGTGGTGAATGCCATTGCCCCCGGTCTGACCCTGGTCGAGGCCACCGAATACGTGCCGGAAGAACGCCACCGCCATTACATCGAGGGCCGCGCCATCAACCGCCAACAGATGCCGGAAGACGTGACCGGCGCCGCTTTGTTTTTACTTTCAGATGCCGCCGCGTTTGTGACCGGGCAATGCCTGCCCGTGAACGGCGGCTTTGTCATGAACTAACGATTTTGACCGAACACAAAGGGAGTACGCACCATGCCTGACATGCCCGAATTTCAAAACGAAGGCCTCGAGACCTGGCAACAGCCGGAAGGGGTCAGCTTCGAGGATTGGATGAGCAAACGGATCGCCCGGTTCGAAACCCGGACCTATGACTGGGACGCACTGAAGTTCCAGGCGGACTTCGATCCGAAATACGCCCGAGCCCAGTGCCGCTATATGGGCACCGGCGGCACCGGGGTGTCCAGCGACGAGAATGTGGTCCCGGCGGAGCATTTCACTTTCTCCACCATGATCCTACCGGCCGGCTGCGAAGGCCCGCCCCATCTTCATGTGGATGTGGAAGAGGTGTTCTTCATGCTGCGGGGCAAGATCAAGCTTACCATCGAGAACGACGAAAACCATTTCGAGACGATCCTGCATGAACGGGATCTGGTTTCCGTGCCGCCGGGCTATTACCGGGGGCTGGTGAATATCACCAACGAGGAATCCCTGATGCTGGTCATGCTGGCCAGTCCCAAACCCGTGACGCCGACCTATCCGCCGGATCACCCGCTCGCCGGCATCAAACGTCCGAAGAAGTAAGGATCGGAACCCGCACCCATGGATAAGCCGGTGATCGATTACGGTTGGATCGACGACACGTTTCCCCAGCACGTGGTGG
>JAYQGD010000087.1:0-8377 GCA_038140415.1 Rhodospirillaceae bacterium | reverse complement strand
AGCTCGAACCGGTCGAAGCGCTGGGTCAGGTCATACAGCGCCTGATCGCCATCATTGCGCACCTGATCGATGATCTCCGCGACGGCGGATTCCACGTCCTGGGAAGTTTCCCGGCGCCGGTTCAGAAAATTTTCAAAGGATGTCTCGAAACCGGCGTCGCTGGCGTTAAGCGTCTCCGGCATGGACGGCCTCCCGGAAACGGTCGATCCACTCGGTCATTTCTTCCGGCCGCGTTTTCATGGCCGTCCGGTTGATCGCCAAGCGCGACGTGATGGTGGCGATTTCCTCCACCTCGACCAGGCCGTTGGCCTTCAGGGTCGAACCGGTGGAGACCAGGTCCACGATGCGGCTGCAGAGGCCCAGGGTCGGCGCGATTTCGATGGCGCCGTTGAGCTTGATGCATTCGGCCTGCACGCCACGCGCGGCAAAGTGGCGCTTGGTAATCTCCGGATACTTGGTGGCGACCCGGATGTGGCTCCATCGTTTGGGATTGTCGCCGGGCGCCATGTCCTTGGGCTCGGCCACCACCATCCGGCAATAGCCGACATTCAGATCCAGCGGCGCATAAATCTCCCGGGAATCAAACTCCATCAGCACATCCGCGCCGGCGACGCCGAAGTGCGCGGCCCCGAAGCCGATCATCGTCGCCATGTCGAAGCTGCGCACCCGGATGATATCCAGGTTTGGATAATTGGTGGCGAAGGACAGTCGGCGCGCGTTATCATCGTCGAACGCGGCTTCCGGTTCGATCCCCGCACGGCGGACCAGCGGCATCACATCGTCGAGGATGCGGCCCTTGGGCAACGCCAGAATAAGCTTGTCGTTCGCCAGCACGATAAGCGTTCCTTAGGTTTTCAGTGTTCGGGAGGCGGTGTCTTACCCGTTTTTGAGGCCCTAGGCTAGAGAAGAATGCGAAATTACTTCGCACCTTGAGAGGCTGCTTTACCCGCTGACCCGCTCGATATCCGCGCCGCAGGCGGCCAGCTTTTCCTCCAGCCGCTCATAGCCCCGGTCCAGGTGATAGACCCGGTTGACCACGGTCTCGCCTTCGGCGGCCAGACCGGCCAGCACCAGCGAGACCGAGGCGCGAAGATCGGTCGCCATCAGCGGCGCGCCTGAAAGCTTGGGCACACCGCGCACGATCGCCGAGGAGCCGTGCACATTAATATTCGCGCCCATGCGGTTTAGCTCGGGCACGTGCATGAATCGGTTCTCGAAAATGGTCTCGGTGATCATGGACGCCCCGTCGGAGACCGACATCAGCGCCATCATCTGCGCCTGCATATCGGTCGGAAAGCCGGGGAACGGCTCGGTCATGATATCCACGCCCTTTAGCGCATTCGACGTCCGCTGCACCCGGATATGGCCGTTCTCGGCAGTCACTTCGGTGCCGGTCTTGGTCAGAATATCAAACACGGAGTCCAGCGTGTCGGCTCGCGTGCCGGTCAGCGTGATATCGCCGCCGGTGATCGCCGCGGCCACCGCATAGGTCCCGGTTTCGATCCGGTCGGGGATCACTTGGTAGTCCGCGCCGTGCAGGGCGTCGACCCCGGTCACGGTCAGCTTGTCCGTACCGATGCCCTCAATCTGTGCGCCCATGGCGACCAGACAGTTCGCGAGATCGCTGATCTCCGGCTCCCGCGCGGCGTTGGAGATTTGCGTGCCCCCCTTTGCCAGAGTCGCCGCCATCAGAATATTCTCGGTCGCGCCGACCGAAACGGAAGGGAACATCACGTGCCCGCCGGTCAGCCCGTTGGGCGCAACAGCGCGGACATAGCCTTCTTCGAGGGTGATCTCGGCGCCCAGGGTTTCCAATGCGCTCAGATGAAGATCCACCGGCCGAGTGCCGATGGCGCAGCCGCCCGGCAGAGACACCCGCGCTTCGCCCCAGCGGGCCACCAAAGGTCCCAGCACGAGAACAGAGGCGCGCATGGTCCGCACCAGATCGTAGGGCGCGGTCTTGTCCGTGGGCTCATGCCCGTTCAACGAAAGCGTTCGGCCCACATGGCCGCCATTGGGCGCATCGCCCAGCATACCGATGGAGACCCCAAGCTCGCCCAGCAGATGCACCATGGTGGTGATGTCCGCCAAGTGCGGCAGATTGGAAAGCGTCAGGGTTTCCGAAGTGAGGAGCGACGAGGCGAGCAAGGGCAGCGCGGCGTTCTTGGCGCCCCCGATGGGGATGCTGCCATGCAGCGGCTTGCCGCCGCGTATCCGAATTGAATCCATAAGGCCTAATATCCCATGTGGCACGGGCTCACAAGAACCCATCCGTTGGGCAGAACGATGGCGAAGATACGGCATCCAGCCTTAATGTTTCGGCTGAATGTTTTGCCTAGTGTTTTTACGGGCCCTTGCGGCGGCGCAGATTGTCGCGGAGCGCCTGGGCCAGGCGCTCTTCCCGCTCGGCCGCCTTAGCCTTGCCCTTGTCGCTGACTTTGGGCTGCCGGCGCTTTGGCGTGTCTTTCGTGCCGTCGGAATTTTCCGTCATTGGAGCTATATCGCAGACCCCGCAAATCGGGTCAAATCCTTGTGAAGACCGGTTGAGCAAAATGTACATCGGTCGGTAAAAATTTCTATCTCTACGCGACGGAATCGGCCTATCTTCTCGTTAGCTAGTCGTCCGCAAGATGCGACAAAAACAAGAATAAATATAGGGCTGACTTTATTGGCATCGTTGGTCGAAGACGCATACGCCGGCCTGAATAAGGGTGATTTTGCCACCGCCCGAAAACTGGCCGAAGACATTGTCGGACGCTCTCCAGCGGATGCCGACGCCAACTACATACTAGCGCTGATCCACTTCGACGGCGGCAACCGCGCCGAGGCCGTGCAGCGGCTTTTATCGGCGATCAAGGCGAGGCCGGCATTCGCCGACGCATTGAATATGCTCGGCCTGCATTACTATCAATCGAGGGAAGCGGACGCGGCCGAGAAATATTTCCGCCAAGCCGTGGCCGCCGACGACACCCATCTTCAGGCGCATCTCAACCTCGCCAGTTTGCTGAGAGACTCCTTGCGGTTTCCGGCAGCGCTGACCCATGTCGATGCGGCGCTCCGGAAAGCGCACCACATCGCCGAAGCGCATGTGCTGCGGGGTGAATGCCTCCTGGCCCTGCATCAGACAACCGATGCCTTTCTGGCGTTCAAGATGGCGGCCGCCATTGATCCCAATCTGTTCGAGGCGCATTTCCAACTGGCGCTGCTGATGACAGAGCTTCGCATGTTCCGGGAAGCTGTGTCCGCCTGCCAGGATGCTTTGGCTATCCGGCCCGACGATGACGCCTGCCATAAACATCTGGGCCTCTGCCTGTTGGAATGCGGCAGGTTCGAGGATGGGCTGCGGGAACTTAGGCGATCCTGTGGGTTTATTGAATTTACGCCGACGGGAAACAGCCTCCCCCGGATCATCTTTGGCGACGAGGGCGACATTGTCGTCGATCTGATGGACCTGATAGAGGATCCGATCATCCCGCCGGCGATCCTCCAGGACGCCAAACAAACCCCGTATCGGGGAGATTGAGATGCTGGACCGGCGGATTGAAGAGGAAAACACCCTCGCGCCCCATTTCATCGGCAGCTGGACCGCCATTGATCCGGCGCTCTGCGAACAGCTCATCGGATTTTTCGACGAACATGCGGAAATGCAGACGCCCGGCTATCTGGGTCAGGGCATGATTGACGAGACCGTCAAGAAGAGCACGGATATTTCCATCGACCCCAAGATGCTGACCGATCCCGCCTACGCCATCTTCAACGAGTACTTTGCCGGGCTCCAGTCCTGCCTCCGGGATTATCGCGCCCAATGGCCGTTCCTGGAGGGCTTCGTGCCGAAACTGCACGTGGGCCCGTTCAACATGCAGCGGTATGAGGAAGGCGGTCATTTCTCCGGCGTGCATTCGGAAAAGACCAGCTTCTCGAAACTGCACCGCCTGCTGGTCTGGATGACCTGTCTGAATACGGCCGACGACGGGGGCGAGACCGAGTTCGTCTTGTATGGGCTCAAGGTGAAGCCGGCCTCCGGCAAGACCCTGATCTGGCCGGCGGAGTGGACCCATGCCCATCGCGGCTGCCCGGTGTTGAGCGACGAAAAATACATCGTCACCGGCTGGTTTCACATGGCGATCTAGCCCGGCTTAGCGCTTACCTAGAATAAAGTCCGCCATGTCGGACAACACCTTGTCCTCGATCCCGAGGAACCCATGATAATGGCGCGCCTGACAGGGATCGGACCGGGGCTCGTCGCCCCCTTCATAGAAGCTGGTCTTTACCGGACCGGCGGCGCTCAGCGCTTTCTCCAGCTTCGGAACATCGTCCGGACTCGTATAACGGCATTGGTCGGACCGATGGTGGGCGATCAACACCGGCCCTGTGATCTTTTCCAGAGAAAAGTCGAACACGTAATAGCCGCGTCCCGAATCTCCCAGCATGGACGACGACAGAATAATCCCGTCCGGCCGGGCCGCCGGGTCTTTGGTGTTGGAGACCGCCGCCACCACGCTGGTCGTGCCCCGGCTGGTGCCATGGGCCCAGACCGGGACCTTGTATTTCTCCCGCAGGTATTTGAACACGGCGGCGATGCTTTGGGTGAATTCGGCGCTGCCCCGATGACGGCGGAGATCGTCCTGCATATCGTCCGGCGCATCGACGATGGCGGTGGCGATATCCCGCGCGTGCAGCAGATCAGCCGTCCGGAGCGCAAAGTTGCCCCGCAGTATACGAATGCGGCCGTCTTCCCGGAGCCCCAACACCCCCTGGCCGCCGGCGAACAACGCCACCACGGCTTTCGGATTATTGGGTCCGTCCAGCAGGATGCGGGTGTGGGTCCCCCGGGCCGGCACATCCACCGTCTCGGCCGCCTGAGTGGCGGCCGGCGCCAACACCAAAAACAGGAACGCGGTACTCAGGACAAAGAACGCGCGCATGGACTCTTCCTCCGGGCTGTAACGCTGAAGGATATCTTACGCCCAAGCGGAAATTCTGCGGAAGAGGGATTCGGAAAAAAGAGACGCACGAAACTGTTGAGACCGGCGGGCGTCTGTGGCATGTTCGCGCCGCTCAATCAGGGCCGCAGTGGCACAGGGGTAGCGCACCCCCTTGGTAAGGGGGAGGTCGGTGGTTCAAATCCACCCTGCGGCACCATTTTTCCTTACGAAAATTTCAAGAGTAAGCCGCCCCGTGGCGGCGATCCTACTTCGCGTCGCCCAGGATGAACTTGGTGATGGCCTCGGCCATTTTGATCCGCTGTTTGAAATAGCCGTGGGGGGATTTCCCCCGGCAGGCCTTCACGCCGACCGGGCCGCGCCAGCCCGGCCCGCCGGTCATCATCACCAACTTCTTCACCGGGCTCTGCACGGCGTCGAAGAGGGATTTGGCCCGGGACGGCGGGGTGCGGGCGCATTTGTCGCCTTCATGCGCCATCACCAGCGTGGGCAGGGTGATCTTATCCAGCTCTGCCGAGAACACCGTCTGCGCCACCCATCGCTTGCGGCCCTGGTCGTTTCCCTGGACCACCGAGGAGGTGAGGACCAACCCGTCGGGCGCGGCGTCCCCGGTCAGGCGGGACGCGGCATTAACGGCGGAGATGGAGCCCCGGCTGGTGCCGGCCAGCCAGACCGGCAAGCCCGTCCGTTTGCGCAGGTCCACGATCACCGCGCCTATATCGGCGGCATGGGCCGGATCGATGCGGAAACCGGCGAGCCCATCGCCCGCTGGGTGATCGGACGGCGCATCGATCAACGCGGTGATAAAGCCCAGGTCATGGAAATACTGTTGCGCCTGGACCAGGGAATTTCCCTGCAACTCTTGACCGCACCCGCCGGCATTCAGATCGGCAAACCCGCCGCCGCCCGGCAGGATCGCGATCACGACGCCCGCGCTGCCGGTGGTTTTCGAAACCGCGTATTTGGTGGTCGTGCCGTCATGGGTGTTCAGGGTAAAGACCTCGCCGCAGGATTGAGACATCGCGGCGGTCGGGCCAACGATCAGAACCAAACTCAGGACGACACCGGAAAGAACGCAATTCATCAGCAAACGCATGGCACGCATCCTCATTCATTGCCGGCGGCGAGCATAGCATATGATGACGGCGGGACGGCTTAAAAAATCCCGGCTTCTTTCTGCAGATGGCGGACGAATTTGATGATGGCGGTGGTCATGTTCTGATCGACGCCCTTCACCGGGGGCATGTTGCCGAACTTCCAATGGTGTTGGCGCACGCCGACTTTCACCGCCAGGTAAAACGCCCAGTCGGCGTGATGGCCGGGGTGATAGACTTTGTGGATCAGCGGCGGGCCGGTCTCGGTCCCTTTGACGTCGATGCCATGACAGACGGCACAGTTCTTTAGGTAGATCGCTTTACCCAGATTGAGTTCGGGCGGCACGGTGGGCGCGGCCTTGGCCGATTTGGCGGAGGCGCTCTCGGGGGCCAAGAGGGAAAACGCCACGGCGGCGGCGGAAATCGTTTTCAGCATCTCGGCTCTCTCCCCTACTTCTTCACCCGGAAGTCCTTATGGCAGGCGGCGCAGGTCCGGCCGACATTGCGGAACGCCGCCCGCACCGGTCCCGGCGCCCCCGCGCCGTGTTTCGCCATACCGTGTTTCGAAGGACCGCCCAGGTTCGGTCCCGCAGGCGCACCCGCTGCCTGCTCCAATGCTTGCGCCGCTTGCGTTAACTGCGCTGCCAGGGATTTGAATTTTTCCCAGTCCTGCCAAATCTGGGGCCGGGCGGCAGACGGCTTGTCCAGGCTGCCTTCCGGAAACAGTTTGGTCAGGGCGCTGCTACCGTGGTCGGCCAACTGCCGGGCATGCTGCTTCACGCGCGCCGCGTCATAAGGGGTCTTGCCCTTCAGCATGCCGGCCAGAGCCTTCATGGATTCGGCCAGATTGCTCATCAGGACCATGCGTTCCTTGACCACACCGGTGGCGCCGTCATGGGAAGCGGCAATCGGCCCCGCCAACATCAGGCAGGCGAGAATCAGGACGGGGGTGGTTTTGATCATTTTCGGCATTGGCTCAACTATACGTCTTCCAGCGGATGGAAGGTCAAGGGAGAGAGACTCCCCCTACTCCCGGCCCCCGACCGCCTCGATCAGCTTTACCATCCCCTTAAACCCGCGCCCGCGGGCGAGGGTAAGCGGGGTCGCGCCCTGGCGGTCGGCGATGTTCACATCCGCCCCGGCCTTGATCAGCGCGTCGACGATGGCGGTGTGATCCGGTCCGCCGTCGCCCAGCACAATCGCCTCGATCAACGCGGTCCAGCCGAGAATGTTGACGTGATCCAGGGGCGCTTTGGCGGCGATCAGGATGTTGACCACCTCCACCCGGCCCAGGTGCGCGGAGGCAATGAGCGCCGTGCCGTTATAGGGACTGGTGATCAGGTCCGCCTTTCCGCCGGCGGTCAGGGCGATGCGGATCATTTCAGGATCGTCGGCAACCCCTGAAATCGTAATGACGTCGTAGCGTTCAATATCCAACGCGTTGACGTCGGCGCCCGCCTTGATCAGCAGCCGGGCCATGGCGTGGTCTTTGTTGTGGGCCACCAGCATCAACGGCGTCCGGCCGTGATTGTCCCGGACATTAATATCGGTGCCGGATTTGATCAGCTTGGCCACGTCGCCTTGATCGCCTTTTTGCACCGCCGCCAGCAGCCCCGTGTAGCGCTGCACCTCGCCCGGTCGGGGGGCGATCTGCGCAAACACGGGGGCTGCCAGAACCGCCACAAGACCCAAGACCAAAATATTTCTGCTTACGAATATCCGGATATTCCTGGTGAAAAACCCCATTGGAAAATTCCTTATTTCTGTCTATCTATTGTCTGTCTCTTGGGGGAAACAGCGAACCATGGCAGATATTCTACCGCAGCAGCGATTATTTCTCGAAATGCTCATGATGTCCGGCGACTTTGCCGTCCAGGATGATGAGAAGTACGAGATTTTAAACCGCACGTTGAAAGAGTGCGAAGAGAAGCGCTGGGTGCGGGTCTCCACCTTCGGTGCGGGCTTCAATAAAGTCAGCATCACCGCCGTCGGCCGCGCCGCCGCCAAGGTGCGCTGACGCCCTATTTTGCCTGCAAATAGTGAACGCTGAACAGCTGGTCCCGGTCGGTCCAGGTTTTTCGCACGTCAAAACCGGCCCGGCCCGCGAGCGCCCCGAAATCCTCGACGCTGTATTTGTAGGAATTCTCCGTATGGATTTTTTCCCCCTCGGCGAAGTCGAAGGACTGCCCGCCGACGGCAATAGTCTGGGCTTTGAGGCTTTCCAGATGCATTTCGATGCGGCTCTCGACCTCGTTGAAGAACGCCTTGTGGCGGAAGCTCTCGATCTCCAGGTCCGCGCCCAACTCGTTCACCATCCGGTGTAATAGATTGAGATTAAAT
>JAYQGD010000086.1:6305-8490 GCA_038140415.1 Rhodospirillaceae bacterium | reverse complement strand
CCCCAGCTAAAGCCCATGGTGAAGAGCTCCATGCCGTTCAGCATGGCGACCACCCTGTCTTGCGGAACGTCGTTGAGGACCACGCCGAACAAGCCGGAAGAGCCGGTGAAATCCCGCTGCCAAGTCTCGTGACCGGGGCAGTCGGGCAGCCCCGGGTGCAGCACCTTGGCCACTTCCGGCCGGTCTTTGAGGTAGTTGGCCAGCGCCAGACCCGTTTCCTGGTGGCGTTGCAATCGGACATCCAGGGTGCGCAAGCCTCGAAGCGCGAGATAGCAGTCATCGGAGCCCACGCTGTAGCCCATGGCGGCGTTGGCGGACTTTATCTCCAGCCAGTCTTCCTGGCTTGCCGTGGTGATCAGGCCCATCATCACATCCGCATGGCCGACGATATACTTGGTCGCGGCCTGGATGGAGACGTCGACCCCGTGTTCGAAAGGCTTGAAGAAATGTCCGCCGCTCCAGGTGTTGTCGAGCAGCACCTTGACTCCGTGTTCGTGGGCTGCCTTTGAGATCGCCGGTAGGTCCTGCACCTCGAAGGTGAGGGAGCCCGGCGACTCCGTGAAGACCACTTTGGTGTTCGGCTGGATCAAATCCTTGATCCCCGCGCCGATCAGCGGATCATAGAATGTGGTCTCGATCCCGTAATGGCTTTCCAGCCGGGCGCAGAAAGAGCGGGTGGGTTCATAGACCGAGTCCACCATCAGCAGATGATCGCCGCTTTTCAGATAGGTCAGCAGAGAGACGACTATGGCTGCGAGCCCCGATGGTACGGCGACAGACCGGTGTCCGCCTTCCACCGCGGCCATCGCTTCCTCAAGTGAGAAGGTCGAGGGCGTGCCGTGGCGGCCATAAAAGACGCTGTCGAACTTGTTCTTGATCCCGTCCTGAATCGCCTCGACCGAAGGAAAGGCAATGGTCGACGCGCGATAGACGGGCGTGTTCATCGCGCCCATGTGCTGTTCGGGATGACTGCCCGCATGGACGATGGTGGTCTGAGGGCGTTTACCGCTGGCCATAGTCGTTATTCCGGATGTGTTAGGTGTCGATGGGCGTGTCTTGGCGGCCGCCCCATTCAGTCCAGGACCCGTCATAGATGGCGCCGTGGTCATAGCCGATCAGGTACATGGCGTAGACCAGCACGGCGGCCGTAATGCCGGAGCCGCAGCTCGAGACAATCGGTCCGTCCGGATCAATGCCGGTGCCGGTGATGGCGGCTTTCAGCTCATCGGCCGGGCGGATGGTCATGTGTTCATCCAAATGGAGGAGCTGCTGGAAGGGGAGCGAGATGCTGCCGGGGATGTGGCCGCTGCGCATGCCCTCCCGGGGTTCCGGATCGGTGCCGGCATAACGCCCGGCGGCGCGGGCATCGACAACTTGCTCTTCCTTGCTGGTCACATTGGCCAGGACCTGATCGATGGAACGCACGAGACCGATGTTCAGACCGCCCGCCACATACTTTTCCGGCGCGCGCTCGGGCGTGTCGGGTGTTACCGGTCGGCTTTCCGCCAGCCACTTAGCCATGCCGCCGTTGAGGACGGAGACGTTCTTGTGGCCGAAGATGCGGAAGGTCCACCAGACCCGCATGGCCGCCATGGGGCCGCCGCTGACATCGTAAACGACCACGTGATGCTGTGGGAAAATGCCGAGCGCGCCGACTTTCTCGCCGAATACTTCGGGGGACGGCAGCATATGGGGCAGGTTGACGCTGTGATCGGAAACATCATCAACATCGAAGAAGATCGCGCCCGGAATATGCTTCTCCGCGAACTCCGCCTTCGGATCACGGTTGGCGGCGGGCAGGTGAAAGCTGGCGTCCAAAATGGCGACGCCAGGGTCGTCCAGCCGGTCGGCCAGCCAATCGGTCTCGACCATTGCATCGGGATTGACGTAGTCCATTGACTGTCTCCTAGGCCATCCACGACGGGAACGGCAGGCCCTTCTCTTTCAGGAAGGCGACGTTGAAGAGTTTGCTTTGATACCGGGTGCCGTAGTCGCACAGGATGGTGACAATGTTGTGGCCCGGCCCCAGTTCCTTGGCCAGGCGGATCGCGCCGGTCACATTGATGCCGGTCGAGGTGCCGACGCACAGGCCTTCGTGTTCCAACAGATCAAAGATCACCGGCAGGGCTTCTTCGTCTGTGATCTGATACGCCCCGTCGATGGGCGCGCCTTTCAGGTTTTCCGT
>JAYQGD010000086.1:0-6205 GCA_038140415.1 Rhodospirillaceae bacterium | reverse complement strand
CTTCGTCTGTGATCTGATACGCCCCGTCGATGGGCGCGCCTTTCAGGTTTTCCGTCTCGCGGCCCTGGCCGATGCCCTCGGTAATGGAGGAGCCTTCGGCTTTCAGCTCGCCATGCTCATAAAAACTGTAGAGCGCCGAGCCCATCGGGTCGGACAGCATGATCCTGCAGTCGGCGTTACGCTCTTTCAGGGCCATGCCGACGCCGGCCAAGGTGCCGCCGGTGCCGACGGAGCAGGTAAAGCCGTCAACCTTGCCGTCCAGTTCTTCCCACATTTCCGGGCCGGTGGTTTCTACGTGGGCGCGGCGGTTGGCGACATTATCGAACTGATTGGCCCAGATTGCGCCGGCTTCATGGGTCTCCGCCATTTCCTCGGCGATGCGCTGGGACACGTGGACATAGTTTTCCGGGTTGGAGTAGGGGACCGCGTCTACTTCGCGCAAGTCAGCGCCGGCGATCCGGAGCATGTCTTTCTTTTCCTGGGTCTGCGTGCGCGGGATGACGATGATGGTTTTGTAGCCGCTCGCCGACGCCACAAGCGCCAGGCCGATACCGGTGTTGCCGGCGGTGCCTTCGACGATCACGCCTCCGGGTTTCAACAAGCCGCGTTCTTCCGCATCCTTGACGATATAGAGCGCGGCGCGGTCTTTCACCGAGCCGCCCGGATTCAGGAATTCCGCCTTGCCGTATATGTTGCAGCCGGTTTCCTCGGACGCTTGGCGTAATTTGATCAGGGGCGTATTGCCCACAGCCTCTCTGAAACCCTCTCGGACAGTCATTCGTTTACTTTCTATGTCTTTGATCGTTTGGGGGTAAAACGGCCTAGGAGACTAGCCAAGGGACCCGGTGGTTTCAAGCGCGGCCAGGTTCACAAATCGTCCGGCGGCGGGTCTAGCCGATCTTCCACTTCTCCAACAGATAGTCGTGCTTAATTCGGAGCCACTGCAACGCGATGATGGTCATGCCGTTTTCGATGCGGCCGCTGTCGAGCATTTCGAAGGCCTCTTCGGTCGGGGTTGAGAACACGCGGATGTATTCACCTTCTTCCGACAGGCCGTAATGCCCGCCGGCGTCTTCCGCATCCACCTGGGCGCAAAACATGTGAATGGTTTCCGACGTGCAGCCGGGGCTGCTGAGATATTTGTGCATGGGCTCCAGCTCGAAAATGCGGAGCCCGGTCTCCTCTTCGGTTTCCCGGTGCGCCGTTTCTTCTTTCAATTGATGGGGCTCGATCATCCCGGCGACGCATTCGATCTGCCACGGAGATGTTTCCGGGGCGGTGTAAGCGCCGATGCGGAACTGTTCGATCAGTACGACCTCGTCGCGCAGGGGATCAAACGGCAGGACGGAGACCGCGTTGCCCCGTTCCAGCACTTCCCGGTTCAGATCAACGCTCCACTCATTATCAAAGACCCGGTGGCGCAGTTTGTAATGGTCCAGCCGCATGAAACCCCGGTAGGGTGTGGTGCGTTCCCGGACCTGCACGAGATCGTCGCTCATCAGCTTGATTCCTGTCTCTCTTTGGTTGATCCCGGTTCTACGGAGCCGGACGGCGGTTCGTCCAGTGAAATTTGGATTGCGGCGTAGAAACGGGTAGCGTAAGCATCCGGCCCGTAGAGGAGAGTCACATGAACATCACAGTGCAACAGCTTCAAGAGATGCGCCAAAATGGGGACGACCATGTCCTATTGGATGTGCGGGAGAATGAAGAGCTGGCGATCGCGTCACTGGACGGCGTGCTTCACATTCCGATGAGCGCGTTTCTGGAACGGGTCGGGGAAATTCCCAAAGACAAACCGATCGTGGTGATGTGCCATTTGGGCGGGCGCAGCGCCCAGGTTCAGGGCTGGATGCTGCAGAACGGGTTCGACAATGTGTTGAACCTTGACGGCGGCATCACCGCTTGGTCCGTCCATATAGATCCGAACGTGCCGCGGTATTAATCCCCGGCGGTTTTCTTCCCGGCGTCGGTTTCCGGCGTCCAAACTTTTTCATGAGCGGCGTGCTGATCTTCGCTCCACTCATGTTCGGTGCCTTCTCCCATAAAGACGACGAACACTTCGCAGCCGTCCGGGTATTCATAGGGCCCGTGCAGGTCGTCCCAGCCGAAGACATAGTCGCCGGGGCGTAGGTCCTTGCCGGCGACGCACATCCGGCCTTTTAAAACGACGATGGAATGCCAGCTTTTGTGGCTGTGTTCGGGCTCGACATAGCCCGGCGGGAACTTGACCTTCATATCGACCCGCTTCATCGCTTCATCCTTGGCGAAGACTTTGACCTGAACGCCTGCGGGCAAGGTCAGCAGATTGTTATCCAATCCGTCTTCCCACGGAATCTCTTCGTCGTGAATGGCTTTGAAGCTGTGGTCAAAATCCTGGTCCGCCGGCGCGCTGCTGTCCATGAGTGCCTCCCTGTATGGCTAGCTCCGATTGAGATCAAGGGACAGGTGGAACGTGGTCTCCTGATCCGGAATGCTCTCGAACGTTAGCGAACCGCCATGTAGTTCCGCAAGCGCCTTCGAGATGCTGAGCCCCAAACCGGTGCCTTTCTTGGTCCGGGCGTCGGAGAGATCGGCTTGGGCGAATTTCTTGAAGATCTGGCTCTCGAACTCTTTCGAAATTCCGTGGCCTTTGTTGGTGACCGAGATAACAACCACGCCGCTGTCAATTTTGCTGGAGATGGTAACCGGCTCTCCGTCGGCGGAAAACTTGGCCGCGTTGGACAGAAGGTTGGTCAGAATTTGCAGGATCCGGTGCTTGTCCGCGGAAACAGTCACATCGTCGACAATATCACCCATGATCAACGGACAGCCGAAGCCGGCGGTGAATTCCGAGTTCAGATCAACGGCCTGGGTCATGAGTTCGGAGACGAGAACAATCTCCCGCTTCAGATCCAGTTTGCCGGTTTCAATTTTGCTCAGGTCCAGGATGTCGTCGACCAGGAGCGCGAGGCGCTCCGAGTTCCGAACGGCGATATCCAGAACGTCTTTTGCCTTTTCCGGCATCTCGCCCAAGACGCCCTCTTTCATCATTTTCACAGAGCCGAGGATAGAGGCGATCGGCGTGCGGAGTTCATGGCTGGAGACGGCGATAAATTCGTCCTTGAGTGTATCCAGGGATTTCAGATGTGTGATATCCGTATGGAAGCCCACCACCCGGCCATCGGAGATGCGCTGGCGGCGGAACCTGATCCAGCGGCCGTCTTTCAGCGCGAATTCGTGTTCTGTTGAGTCCAGCTTGGAGACCTCAAGCAAATGAGCCACCCAGTCCTCAGGAGACTGGCCGCGCGTATCAATGTGGGCCGAGCCGCACTTACGGGCAAATTCTTCGAACATGACCCCCGGTTCCAGGTAATCCCCTGCATCTCCGTGGATTTCCTTGAAGTAGCTGTTGCAGTAGACCAGCCGGCCTTCCTTGTCCCAGAGGACAAATCCGGCATCCAGCTCTTCCATGGCTTCCTGGAATTCGGCGCGGGCGTGGTCCAGCTCGGCGCGCGCGTCATATTCCTCGGTCGCGTCCGTGATGGTGCCCCGGAAACCGGCGAATTTGCCTTCCTCGTCATAGCGGGGGATGCCGCTGTGGAGCAGGTGCACAGGCTTGCCTTCCGGCGTCATTCCCTGCTGTTCGATATTGCGGAATGCTTCCTGGCGCTGAAAGGCTTCCCGTAGGACGCGGTTTTGCTCCGGGTTCCGCTGGCGGGATTTCATATCCCAGGGGGTAATGCCGATGACCTCGTCCGGCGCCCGGGACATGGAGCCCACCGGTGGCGACATGTAGGAATAGGCGTGGTTGCGGTCGGTTTCCCAGAAGCGATCGGCCTCCGCCGCGATGAAATCCCGGAACCGGGCCTCCATCTACGCATGAGCGCGCTGCAGGTGTGCTGCGCGTTCCTTTTCGAGCACGAGCCTTTTGCTCCGTTCAGCGGTCAGTTTGAAATACAGCAGGCTGAGGATTAGCCCGGCGCCACCGCCGATGGACATGGGCGCCAAGAGTGTCGGGAAACCGATCCCTTCATCCATATGCAGGATATAGCCAAATGTGCCCAGGATGACGGACCCCAGCAAGGTGCAGACGGCAATCGCAAGGTACTTGCGCCGCCGATTGCGCCCGTAGGAATCCTGCCCCCGCGTGTGGCGAGACTGATTAGTGAAATTATCCATGGATGAAATTTGTAAATACGCTAATTCAATGTGGCCCTGAACAACTTATGATATGTAATTTCGAGAAACATGGGGGCTATTGAGAGATATTTCCAGATGTTTCAATCATATCTTATGTAAACCCAGCGTGATATCATCACGTTGAGAGAGGTGAGGATGCCGAAAAACGACGTAAATACAATGGGTTGCCAATGGGATCATGGCCGAGACGGCTGTGATCTTGGTGGAGTCGGCATTGACCGGATTGCCGACCTGGAGGACTCTGCCTACGGCCCGGAAATGATCTATCCGGACGCGACGGAAGCCCGGATTCGCGAACTGGCGGCCCTATTAGGAGAGCGGCATATTTCGCCGGACATGCAACTGTTCCTGAGCTTCCACTCCTTTCTGGTGAGGACGCCCAACCACACTATCCTGATCGATCTCTGTTGCGGCAACGATAAGGAGCGTCCGGCGCGTCCCATGTGGCACCAACGAAGCGGGCCGTTTCTGGACAATCTGGCCGCCGCCGGGGTGCAGCCGGAAGACGTGGACTTCGTCATGTGCACCCACCTGCATGCGGATCACATCGGCTGGAACACGAAACTGGTGAACGGGGAATGGGTGCCGACCTTTCCGAACGCCCGTTATTTGTTTTCCGAGATCGAGTACAAGTTCTGGGTCGCCGAGCAGGAGAAAAGCAACGATCCGATCCTCTACGGTTCTCATCTCGATAGCGTCTTGCCGGTAATGAAGTCGGGACAGGCTGATCTAGTTCGGGGCGATCACGAGGTCGAGGCCGGCGTGCATCTGGAGGCCTATCCCGGTCACACGCCCGGAAATGCAGTCGTCCATGTGCGGGGAGAGAACGGCCACGCCGTGGTGTGCGGCGATGTCATGCACCATCCGGTGCAGCTCTATCATCCTGAATGGTCGACCAATTTTTGTGAGGACGCAGAACAGTCCCGCAAATCCCGGACGGCGCTGTTGGACCGGTTCGCCGGCAGCGGCAGCCTGATCCTGCCTGCGCATTTTCAGTCCCCGGCCTACGGCGCCATTGAGCGTGACGGCAAGATATTTAGGTTAGCCGGATAGATGCCCGACGATCTGGCCCCGGAGAAACTTGATGTGGAATCCGTCGTTGACTGGCTGGTTGATGGGGTGCGCACGGTCAAGAAGTCCGAGGATATCCTGCAGGAGCTCTGCGACCGGCTGACCGATTGCGGCTTACGGCTGCATCGGGTGGCGGTGTTTGTCACAACATTGCATCCGAACGTGCTGGGCCGGGCCTTTTATTGGAAGAAGGGTGAACCGGTCCGGGTCCAGGAAGCACCGTACTCGGTCATGACGTCGGAGAATTTTCAAAACAGTCCGGCGGTCACCATCATGAAAGAGGGTAAGGAAATCCGCCGCCGGCTGTTTGAACCGGACTGTCCGGTCGACTTTCCGATCCTGGAGGAGTTTAAGGCCGAGGGCGTCACCGACTATATCGCCAAACCCCTGGACTTCACCAACGGCCAAAACCATGCCGCAACCTACACCAGCACGGAGGAGGGTGGATTTTCCGACGCCGAGATCGCGGCGATCAACCGCATCCGCCCGGCGTTGACGCGGATTGCCGAGATCTTTGCGCTTACCCGGACGGCACATAATTTGTTAGACGCCTATCTGGGTCATCAGTCGGGCACCAAGGTCCTGCGTGGTCAGATCAAGCGGGGTGACGGTGAGGACATCCATGCGGTGATCTGGTTTTGCGATCTCCGCAACTCGACCCCGCTGGCGGATTCCATGGGCCGGGATGAGTTTCTGGGTCTGCTGAATGATTATTTTGAATGTGTGGCCGGCGCGGTGCTGGATCATGACGGCGAGGTGCTGCGCTATATCGGCGATGCGGCGCTGGCCATTTTCCCGGTGGCGGAGCAGGAAAGCTGGACGGCGGAGGTGGCCTGCGAGAAAGCCGTGATCGCCGCCAAGGATGCCATGCGCCGGATGCGGGAGCTGAATGACCAGCGCGTGAAAGACGGGAAAGACGAGCTCGGCTACGGCATCGGGCTGCACATGGGGCATG
>JAYQGD010000085.1:0-8537 GCA_038140415.1 Rhodospirillaceae bacterium | reverse complement strand
GTCGAAGCCATCGGCGCGAGCTATGAAGGTTGATTCAAATCTGGAATGATTTAAAACTTGCGACAAGGTCATACGCAGGACCTATCCAACAGGGAGGACTAAAATGAAGCACTTGAAAACCACCGTTCTCGGCACGGCCGCAGCCGCGATGATGATGGCCGGACAGGCCAATGCCGCCTGGCCGGAAAAATCCATTGAATTCGTTATTCCGTTTGGCGCCGGCGGCGGCGCCGACATCGAAGGCCGGATGATCGCCAAGGCCATGAGCGCCGAGCTCGGCCAGCCGGTCGTGCCCGTCAACAAGCCGGGCGGCGGCGGCGCCATCACTTACACCTATGTCAAAAACTCCAAGCCGGACGGATACACCATCGCGTGGAACTCCACGTCCATTCTGACGACCACCAATATCGGCAACGTGCCGTTCGATTACACCGCCCTGGACCATATCGGCCAGGTCGCCGAACAGCCGGTCCCGTTCGTGGTTAAAGCGGATTCCCGCTGGAAAACTCTCAAAGACTTCATGGACGAATGCAAAGCCAAGCCCAAGACCCTGAAGATTGCGTTCGCCGGCTTCGGCAGCGCCACCCACCTGGCGGGTGTCGCCATGAGCCAGCTGTCCGGCTGCACGCCGATCATGCTGCCGGTGAAAGCCCCGGATCGCCGCAAGATGATCCTCAGCGGTGAAACCGACGCCGCAGTCGACGTCTTCTTCGTGCCGCTCAAGTTCGTGAAGTCGGGCAAGATGCGGTTCCTGGCGATCTCCAGCGGCGCCCGTGACGCCGGCGCGCCGGACGTGCCGACCACCCGGGAACTCGGCATGGATATGGAATTCGATCTGTTCCGTGGCCTGTCGGTCGCCAAGGGCACCCCGCAGGACATCAAGGACAAGCTCGAAGCGGCAATGATTAAGGCGGCCAACTCCGAGCCCTTCGCCGGCCGGATGAAGAAGCTCAAGCTAACCCTGAAGCCGATGGGCCAGAAAGAGTTCGGCGCGAAGCTGGCCAAAGCCAACGCCAACATCATCAGCATCATGAAGCAGGCCAATCTGTATCAGTCCAAGGCCAAAAAATAGACCGCTGATTTAAGACTCTATTGGATGTCCTGTCTTCACCCGAAGGCGGGACATCTGAATTTAGGCTTCCGGAAGTCCCATGAGCAGCATGCGCTCCCGCAATCTGATCGCCGGCGTCATCCTCTTACTCTTGAGTATCGGGTACGGGTACATGACGGCCCATCTGCCGACGCGCGCCATCGAGAACACGACCCAACCGTCGTTCTTTCCCTGGGTGGTCACCACCTGTCTGGTGATCCTGTCACTGTCGCTTCTGGCGCGGGGCCTGCTGCCGATTGCCAATAATAATGTGCCGGGAGGCCTGGGCGTTAGCGGTAAGCGGCTCGGCATCGCGTTGCTGCTGGCGCTGGCCTATCTGGTTGCCCTGCCCATGGCGGGATTTATCGCCGCCAATGTCCCGCTGTTCGCCGGGCTGATGATCCTCTACGGGGAGCGCCGACCGGTGTGGATCGGCGCAGGCTCCATTATAATCTCTATCATCGTCTTCTATATCTTCCGGGAACTGTTTCAGATCCGGCTACCCGCCGGCGTCCTGGACGGAGTGCTGTAGATGAGCCCGGACGTCCTAGACGGCTTTCTCCAGGCCAGCCAGTTCAGCACAATCCTCGCCGTCGCTGCCGGCTGTCTGATCGGCCTGATCGTCGGCATGATCCCCGGCCTGACCATTTCCACCGGAATTATCATCGTCCTGCCGCTGACCTTCGTGTTGCCGCCGGAAATTTCCATCGCGCTGTTGTTGGGCCTCTACGTCAGCGGCATGACCGGCGGCAGTTTCTCCGCCATCCTGTTAAATATTCCCGGCACGCCGTCGGCCTCGGCCACCGCGCTCGACGGCAATCCGATGGCCTCACGGGGCGAAGCCGGCCGCGCGCTCGGCATCGCCATCACCGCCAGCTTTGTCGGCGGGCTCTTCAGCTTTCTGTGCCTCTATTTCATCGCGCCGATCTTGGCGGACATTGCGCTAAAGTTTCAGTCGCCGGACCTGTTCAGCCTGGTGTTCTTCGGCCTGACCATCATCTGCAGCTTCGCCGCCAAGTCCCTGATCAAGGGCTTCCTGTCGGCGGCCATCGGTCTCGCCATTGTCACCGTCGGCCAGGATCCGATGATGGGCACCCACCGGTTTACCTTCGATGAGGTCAACCTGATCGCCGGCGTGCACTTTCTGACCGCGCTGATCGGATTGTTCGCCGTGCCGCAACTGGTCGAGAACTTCGCCGAGATGGCCAAATCGGAAGCAGCCGCCAAAAGCGCGGCAAAGATTAAAAGCGTGCTGCCCAGCCTGTCCGATCTGAAACTGATGCGCCTGCCCGTGTCCATCGGCGGTGTGGTCGGCTCCTTCCTGGGCATCTTGCCGGGGGCGGGCGGGCCCATCGCCGCGTTCATCAGCTACGACTACTCCCGCCGGCTTAGCAAACAGCCGGACGAATACGGTAAAGGCTCGCCTCAGGGCATCGCCGCGCCGGAAGCGGCCAACAACGCGGTGACCGGTGGCGCGATCATACCGATGATGACCTTGGGCATTCCGGGTGATCCAGTAACTGCAATTCTCATCGGCGCGTTGCTGATCCACGGACTGGCGCCCGGGCCGCTGCTGTTCGTCGAGAACGGCGAGTTCGCCTACGGCCTGATCTTCTCGTTCTTCTGGGCCAACATCTTCAACATCATCATCGCGCTGATCGGTCTGAGGCTGCTGGTGAAGGTGCTGTCCATCCCCAAAGCGTTCCTGATGCCGACCATCGCTATCCTCTGCGTGATCGGCAGCTATGCCCTCCGCAATAATTTCTTCGATGTCTACGTGATGTTCGGCTTCGGGCTCCTCGGCCTGGCCATGCGCTGGCTCAACATGCCGATCATCCCGCTGCTGCTGGCCATGGTGCTGGGCCGTCAGCTTGAGGAACATCTTCGGGTCTCCCTGATTGCGTCGAAGAACGACATATCCACATTTTTCACCCAACCGTTCAGCCTGTTTTTCCTCTGCCTGGCCGCCGCTTCGGTGGCGTGGTCCTTCTGGGCGGAGTACAAAAGCAGGCAGGCACAACAACAAGCTTCACCGCCTCCAGGTGGCGGATAGATTTTTAAAAGACGGAGAGATTGTTATGAGTTCAGATACTGTACGCGTTGCTTCACTGGGTATGGGCTGGTGGTCGGACGTCCTGGCGGACGCCACGGGCCGGGCCAACGGCATCGAGATCGTGTCGTGCTACACCCGGTCAGAAGACAAGCGCAACGCCTTTGCCGAGAAGTACAATTGCGCAGCGGCGTCCAGCTACGAGGAAATCCTGGAAGACGACTCGATCCAGGGGATCATCAACACCACGCCCAATAACGTGCACCTGGAGACCACCAAGCAGGCCGCTGAAGCCGGCAAGCATGTGTTCCTGGACAAGCCCATCGCCAACTCCGTCGGCGAGGGGATGGAGATCACCAAGATTTGCCGGGACGCGGGCGTCAAACTCTCCATCGGCTTTCAGCGCCGCCGGGAAATACAGTTCCGTTGGGTCCACGAGAAAATCAAGAACGGCGACTTCGGCTTTATCGTCAACGCCGAGGCCAATATCAGCCGCGACCGGCTTGGTGCTTTCGAGGAGGGCCACTGGCGCTACACCGCCGAGGGCATGCCGGGCGGCGTGATGCTGCAGATCGGTCCGCACTATGTGGACGTGATGGAAATGCTGATGGGCCCGATCACCGAAGTGTCCGGCATGCTGTCTCAGTTGGCGCTCCCCGGCGACAACCCGGATGTGGCCAGCTTGGTCATGCGGCATGAGTGCGGGGCGCTGTCGACCCTGAACGCCTGCTATGCTTCCGCCGGTGAGAACTATGTCATGAACATCTACGGCAAGAAGGCGTCGGCCTTCTATGACCTGACCAACGGCATGTATTATCTCGAGCAGGGCGACAAGGAAGCCAAGAAAATGGACTTCGAGATGAACGACACATTGGCCGAGCAGATGGAAGAGTTCGGCGAATGCATCCGCACCGGCGACGACCCGGAAGTGGGCGGCGAATGGGCGTCCCGGTCCCTGGCCGTGATCCGCGCCGGCGTCAAATCCGCCAACGAACGCCGGGTGGTCACCATCGACGAGATTTTGGAAACGGGGGAGTAGTCCTAGTCAGCGCTGGAGATCCATCCCCGTTTGATCAAATATCGCAGAACAACGATCATAAGAAGCAGGCTGATGGATGCTGAGTAGGTGTCCGCGATAGTGGCGCTTATTTGCCCAAATCCCGGGTTGAGCCGATGATAGTCAGCGGAGCTTAAGGTGAGTGCCAAGCTCGCCGTGTCTGACACGGCAAATATCCCAACAAAAAACCAGGGCCACCTACTCATCAGGAATGTCCGGATACTCAAAGTAGCGTCGGCGGGATTCCGTTTCGCCTTGCGACCGTATTGAACCATGCGCCAAAGGATCATCAAAAATACCAGCACCGTCACGCCGAAGAACATATATTCCGCCATCAATAGAATTTCATGTCTGAATGCGCGGGTATCAACTTCGGGATAAAGTCCCAAGATGATCAATATAGCGATCGGCACTGTGCCGGCGGGCGACAGAATCAGCAGCAATGTGATTAGAAATTTCCGTGTCGCCCATCTTCGCGGGGTCACGTTTACGGGATAGGGCTTTTTGGCCAGACGCTCCTGAACCCAACTGAATATAAAATATGGCGTACTCAGAAGAGGTAATAACGCAAGTGCCAACAAGCCCGACGCTAGTAATTGCTTTGTCATTGTTCGACTAAATCATCAGTCAAATTATACGTACTCAAATTGATTTACAGTGAGAGCATGGTATCAACTGTAGCACCGGTGTAGAGTTCCCACTACCAACTAGGTCCATAGAGTACGACAAACATTGCAGTACGGTCGCAAAATGCCATCGGATGTAGCTCAGGGAACATTAGATTGATCGCCATCGTCTTTCTGATCATCGCTATTGCGTGCGGCATCGGCTGCTGGAAGTTCCGCACCAAAGCGGCGGACACGTCCGTGGTCACCCAGACCGGGGACTATCAGTCCAATGCGCTTTTGACGGTGGCGCTGGGGATCGGCTGTGTGGTGTTTCTTTTACTCGCCTTCGACGCCGTTATGACGTCAGTTTAAGGGTCAGTTCGGCGAACGCTTCACCTTGAATGCGGGCGGCGGCGAGTTCCGCCTCCGACGGCCGGTCGCCGGGTCCGCCGGCGATGGAGGCGGCGCCAAAATTCCCGCTACCAAAGATTTCGTCTTTTGGGGTCACAGGCTTGGCCCGTGGCCCCATGGGCATAATGGTCAGGCCGAAGGAGGCGAACATATGCCAAACCGTCAGCATCGCCGCCTCCCGGCCATTGCCGGAACCGCCGCCACAGAACACGGTCCCCGGCTTGCCGGCGAGGGAGCCGTCCATCCAGTATTTGCCGGCCCGGTCGAAGTAGAAGCGAAGCGCCGAGCTATGGTTGCCATAGTTCAGAGGCGTTCCGATGGCGATGCCATCATGGTTCACCAAATCCTCGATCTCCGCGATGGGAGTGTGTTCAAACACGGTCCTGGTCTCGGCCATATCCTTGCCGCCGTAAATCTCCTCCCAGCCGAGGATGTCGGGCACGCGGCGCAGATTGGCGGAACAGCCGTCTACGTTGTTAACCCCTTCCCCAATGGCCTCGGCAAGCCGATAGGTCACACCGGTAATGCTGTGAAATAGAACCAGAATATTGGCCAAAACTTCCTCCCCCAATTGTCGCAATCCGCTGAACGACCTAAGCTAGACCTAACCGTATGGGAGGACAAAAGACAATGCTGACTGAGTTGAGAATTTACATCACACACCCCGGGATGGCCGGGCCGTTCGCCAAACTGTACGAAGAAGAAGGCCTACCGATCCAATTGCCGGTCGGCGCGGCCTTGAAGGGCTTTTACAAAACCGAAGTCGGCGATCCAAACCAGGTCGTGCTGATTTGGGAGTATGAAAGCTATGAAGACCGGACGGCAAAGCGGGATGAGTTATTTAAAGTTCCGGCTTGGATGGCGTTCCTCAAAAAGGCCGCCCCCATGGTGCAATCGGAGAAGAACCATCTGATGACCTCCGTCATGGATTGACGGAAAATGCCCTTGTCTCCCGTCTATCGCTCGGGAATAGTGGGCTCATGGCAAACCAGGCAAAAATCACCGGAAACATGTTTTCCGAAAAGCCGCTGAAGGGTCAGCATGCGCTGATCACCGGCGGCTCCCGCGGCATCGGCGCCGCCATTTCCAATACGCTGGCCAAGCTGGGGGCGAATATCAGCCTCACCGGCCGGACCGAGGGCACGCTGAATGATCAGGCCGGCGCACTCCGGGTCCACGAGGGCGTCGAGGTGTTCACCGCCACCGGCGATATGTCCGCGGAGGCTGATGTGGAGAAATGCTTCGCCGGCGCAACCGACAAGCTGGGCCCGGTGAACATCCTGATCAACAATGCGGGCATCGGCAAAAGCGCGCCGTTCCACCGGATGGACACGGAATTCTGGAACGAGACCATCGGGCTGAACCTGACCGGCACCTATCTCTGCACCAAACAGGTCTATGGGACCATGCGGGAGGCCGGTTATGGCCGGATCGTCAATATTTCCTCCACCGTGGGCTTACGCGGCTATCCCTATATCGCCGCCTATTGCGCCTCCAAGCACGGGGTGATCGGCCTGACCCGAACACTCGCCCTGGAAGCGGTCAAAACCGGCATCACGGTGAACGCCGTCTGCCCCGGCTATACGGACACCGACCTGGTTTCCGACGCTGTCGATTCCATCGTCGGCAAGACCGGCCGGGACCGGGACGAAATCCAGGCCGAAATCGACAATATGAGCCCCATGGGCCGCATGGTCGCGCCCGAAGAAGTGGCGGAGACCGTCGCCTGGATTTGCCTGCCGTCATCGGCCTCCATTACCGGACAAGCCATCGTCGTCGCCGGCGGCGCGGTGATGAACTGATGCCCGACTCCACCTATCTCGACTGGCCGTTCTTCGAGGACCATCACCGGGCCCACGCGGCCGCCGTCCGAAAATGGGCGAAGGAAAACCTGGGCCCCATTGAGCATGAAGAACCCCACGACATTGCGTCCCTGGACGAAATGAGCCGCAACTTCGTCAAAATGCTGGGGGCCGCCGGCTGGCTGAAATACTGCGTACCGGCGGCCTATGGCGGCGCGCTCGACAAGATCGACGTGCGCACCATCGCGCTGACCCGGGAAAGCATGGGCTATTATTCCGGCCTGGCGGAGTTTTGCTTCACCATGCAGGGGCTGGGCTCCGGCTCGATCACCTATTTCGGCTCGGAGGAGCAGAAGCAGACGTACCTGCCGGCGGTCGCGTCGGGCGAAAAGATCGCCGCCTTCGCCATTTCGGAACCGGAAGGCGGCTCAGATGTGGCGGCCATGCGCACGACAGCGGAAGCCGACGGCAACGAATATGTCATCAACGGGACCAAGACCTGGATCTCCAACGCCGGCATCGCGGACCAGTACGTGCTGTTCGCGCGGACCGGTGAAGCGCCGGGCGCCAAAGGCATCTCCGCCTTCGTGGTGGACGCCGACACGGCCGGCATGATCGTCAGCGAGCGGATCAACGTGATCGCGCCCCACCCGCTGGGCACACTCACCTTCGACAATTGCCGCATCCCGGCGACGGCCATGCTGGGCAATCCCGGCGATGGCTTCAAGATCGCCATGACCACGCTGGATACGTTCCGGACCTCGGTCGGCGGCGCGGCCCTGGGGTTCGCCCGCCGCGCCATGGATGGGGCGATAAGCCGGTCCAAATCCCGCGAGGCCTTCGGCCAGCCCATCGGTGATTTCCAACTAATCCAGGAGAAGATCGCCGACATGGCGGTGAAGATCGATGCGACGGCGCTCTTGGTCTACCGCTCCGCCTGGGTGAAGGATGTGCAGGAAGCCCGGGTCACCCGCGAATCCGGCATGGCCAAAATGTTCGCCACCGAAAGCGCTCAGGAAGTGATCGACCAGGCGGTGCAAATCTTCGGCGGCCAGGGCTTGGTCTCGGGTGAGACCGTGGAACGGCTCTACCGGGAAATCCGCGCGCTCCGCATCTATGAAGGCACCACCGAAATTCTCAAGCTGGTCATCGCCGGCCAGGTCATGGCCACCGCAGAGGACGGCTAACCCCTAATCCGCCGCTTCCTTCTTGATCGCGTCGCTGTGGGATTGCGGCTTTTTGGCGATCAGCAGTTCCTGCAACCGTTCATTCTCCGCCGCCGCCAGGCTCTCTGCCTGGGCCTTGCCGCGGAGATACTGCTTGGGCCAGGTCTGCATCTCGTAGCCGTAGTGCGCCGCCGCCCGCAGCGTAAAGTGCGGGTCGGTCAGGTGCAGCCGCGCCATGGCCACCATGTCCGCCCGGCCCGAGGCCAGGATGGTGTTAACCTGATCGGGCGTTGTGATATTGCCGACAGTGATGGTGGGCACGTCCGCTTCCAGACGAACCTGTTCGGAGAAGC
>JAYQGD010000084.1:0-8566 GCA_038140415.1 Rhodospirillaceae bacterium | reverse complement strand
CCCTGCACCTCGTGCACGTTGGAAATGACGATGCCAATCTCCGCGCCCAATGAGCCCACGGTTTGCGCATCTATCAATGACTGAAGATTGCTTCCTCGACCGGATATAAGCACCCCGATTTTCAATTGAAGGCCTGCTCGATATCCTGGATGGCGACTTGAGTATCCCCGGTTGTACCTGTGGTGATTTCGCCGATCGGTATTGCCGTTTCTCCATTCGCCTTAAGGCTTTTAATCACTTCGGCAGCATGGTCTGGTGAAGCAATCACGATCATGCCAATACCGCAATTGAATGTCCTCATCATCTCCGTCGGAGCGACGTTGCCAGAGTTTGCAAGCCATTTGAAGACCGGTGGAATGTCCCAGCTTTTCGCGTAGAACCTGGCGCTGGTCCCATCCGGCAATACGCGCGGGACGTTTTCGATCAAACCCCCACCGGTAATATGCGCCAAGGCCTTCACGCCCCCTGTTTTTATTGCGGCCAGACAACTTTTCACGTAAATGCGCGTCGGTGCCAGAAGAGCCTCGCCAAGGGGGCGGTCTTTTGAATAAGGCGCGGGGCGGTCATACGCCAGTCCCTCCAGCTCAACGATTTTACGGACTAAAGAGTATCCGTTTGAATGAAGTCCACTTGATGCAAGGCCAATGACAACGTCATTTGGCTCAATATCGATTCTCGGCAGTAAAGATGCCCGTTCAACCGCGCCCACGGAAAACCCGGCTAGGTCATAGTCACCAGGCCCGTACATGCCCGGCATCTCTGCTGTTTCGCCACCGATCAGCGCGCATCCGGCCTGACGGCAACCTTCAGCAATCCCACTGACAACGCGGGCGGCCGCACCTTTCTCCAGCTTACCCGTGGCAAAGTAGTCCAGAAAGAACAAGGGTTCGGCACCTTGAACGACCAGATCATTTACACACATGGCCACGAGATCAATGCCAACCGTATCGTGGATTCCGGCTGCATGTGCGATCATTAGCTTGGTGCCGACCCCGTCCGTCGCAGCAATGAGCATCGGGTCCTTATATCCTAGCGGTTTGAGGTCGAAGAGTCCGCCAAAACCACCGAGACCCGAAACGACTCCGGGCCGGTCCGTAGATTTGGCCAACGGCTTGATGGCATCGACCAGTGAATCGCCTTCATCAATGTCAACGCCCGCATCTTTGTAGGAAAGACCGCCGGTTGCCATATTTTGCTCGCTGGAAATTGCTGTTACCCCCAATTGATCATGATAGAGTACGGCACAAATTGAGGGTGGAAACATACTTTATCCGAGGCGGTTTGCAATGTCGCTTGGTGTCACAAAAGTCCTGCGCACCACCACGTTGAGTTTGTTGCGAGTAGGATTACTCCTGACATTCTTCGCGTTGTGCATGTCCGTCTGTGTTGAAGATGGGCGCGCCCAAACCACAAACGCCTTCATTGTTTCAGATGTTCATGTCGATGTGACTGCCGCGACCGCAGCAGATGCGCGTAAGCAGGCTATCTCCCAAGGCGAGCGGCGTGCCTTCGAGAGGCTTTTGGCCAGACTTACGCTCTCCTATGACAGATCCAAATTACCTCAAGTAAATCAAGAAGATATCTCTGAGTACGTCCGAGATTTTTCCGTCTCAAATGCAAAAAACTCGACGGTTCGATACCTCGCTGATTTGTCATTCCGCTTTAAACCTAGAGAGGTAAGAGCACTCCTCAGAGATCTGGGAATTGAGTTTGCGGAGACGGTCAGCAAGCCGGTGCTGGTTCTTCCTGTCTATGAGGTGGCAGGTGCGGTTGCCCTCTGGGACGAACCAAATCCGTGGCGCAAGTTCTGGTCCGCCAAGTCCACATCAGAAGGTTTGGTACCCATTGTTCTGGCCCGTGGAGATTTGCAAGACCTCCGAGCGATAGGTGGCGAGCAGGCGATTCGAGGTGACATTCAGCGTCTCACTGCAATCGGCAGTCGATACAATGTGACGACGGTTCTCGTGGCTCACGCCAAGGCGGTGACAGTAAAAGGCGGGCGTCTGGGGTTGCAGGTGAATGTTGTTTCATATGGAGCTGATCAACGAGGACAATATATTGAGCTGGATGTCGTGCCGGAGGGAAAAGATCTCACGGATATTCTAAGTAAGGCCGTTGAGGAAACGGCCTCTGCAATTGAGGATCGTTGGAAGGAAGCAAATCTCCTGCGCTTTGAACGGAGTTCCGTTTTGGCAGCGACACTTCCGTTACGTGCGCTCACGGATTGGGTTGAGGCAAGACGCCGCTTGGGCAAAATAGCGGTTATTGAACATGTCGATTTGGTTCTTATTTCGCGAAATGAGGCTCGACTGAATATTTTTTATCTTGGTGATCCTGACCAGTTGACCCTTGCGATGGCGCAGACTGATATTAAGCTCACCGAGAACGAAGGGAGCTGGAACTTACAGCTTCTGAAATTGCGCAGTTCCGGCGAAACGAAAACTGGCCGTTAGGTTGATTGATGAGTAAGGACGATATCCGCCTAAACATCCCTAATTTGATCAGCCTGGCTCGCCTGTTTTCAGTGCCGATTACAGTATGGCTGCTCATCCATGCCTATTATCAGGCGGCTTTTTGGATACTCTTACTTGCCTGTCTCAGCGACGCCGCCGACGGATTCATCGCCAAAAAGTTTAACCTGCAGACTGAACTCGGTGGCTACCTAGATCCTATTGCAGACAAGGCTCTCTTGGTCAGCGTCTTTGTTACGCTCGCCTTGAACGGTAAGATATATATCTGGTTGGCCATTCTCGTTGTTTTTAGAGATGCTCTCATCGTTCTCGGAGTCATTCTCTACCAGTTCCTATATCAAAAAATATCTATGCGGCCGCTCCGAAGCAGTAAGGTCAATACAACGGCCCAATTTGCCTTATCTGCACTGGTTATGGCATTAGCAGCCTTCGAGTATGCCGCGCCTCAGGCCGAATTTTGGCTTAGTATAGTCGTTGCCGCGACGACAATATGGTCCGGGGCTTCCTATGTCCTTGCTTGGGGGCGTAGTGTCTCCGCGACGGAGCCAGGTGAATGACCAGCGACCGCAAAATATTTATTTGGGTGCTTATTTTTGTGGCCGCGCTTGTCGCAGCTTTTTCGGTCAGGGATGTGTTGCTCCCGTTTGTTGCGGGAATCGCGATCGCCTATTTTTTGGATCCGGTCGCGGACAAGTTAGAAGCACGCAAGTGTTCTCGAACACTAGCGACTCTGATCATTACCGCGCTTTTCTTTGCAGTCGCCGTTATCCTGTTGATCCTGATCGTTCCCTTGCTCCAGGGGCAAGTCATAGGATTCATCGGTAAAGTTCCTGAGATCGTGAACAGCGTTGGTGAGTGGCTGGCACCCATTCAGGAAAGATTGCGGGAGGAAATAACCGCGGAACAAATGTCTGATTTGAAGAACGCAACGAAGGCTTTTGCCGGCGATGCGGTAAAATGGGTCGTCGGATTCGTCCGCGATTTGTTTCGAGGGGGCGCTGCCATTTTCAATGCGTTGTCTCTGGTGTTGATCACGCCCGTGGTCAGTTTCTATCTGATCCGGGACTACGATTTGATTGTGGCCAAGGTCGATTCCTGGCTGCCCCGTGACCATGTTGACGAAATACGGGAAGTAGTGAGCGAGATAGATCGTAAGATTGCCGGTTTCGTTAGAGGTCAAGGCATGGTCTGTTTAAGCTTGTCGGCAATTTATGGAATTGGATTGACCGTCGTCGGCCTTGATTTTGGCCTGCTGTTGGGGATTGCGACTGGATTAGCGTCATTTATTCCCTACTTTGGCATGCTGCTTGGCATGGTGACGTCTGTCGCTATCGCGATCTTCCAATTTGGTGAAATTGTACCTGTTATTCTGGTGCTCGTTGTCTTTGGAATAGGACAACTGGTTGAGTCTTTCTATCTGACCCCCAAACTTGTCGGTGGACAGATCGGTCTCCATGCAGTTTGGGTGATCTTTGCACTTATGGCCGGGGGCGCGCTGTTCGGATTTACCGGCGTTTTATTGGCTGTGCCTGTGGCGGCGACAGTGGGAGTCCTGGTGCGGCACTTTATGGACAAATATCTTGAGAGCCCTCTTTACGAGGGCACCGGTGGACATTCAAACTCCTCCGATGAGAACTAGACCTCCCTAAGGTGAGCAGTTCCACACAAATCCCGTTCGAGTTTGAGCACAGACCCGCATTGGGCGGCGACGACTTTTTTGTCGCCCCATCCAATCAGGCTGTGGTCCAGTGGATAGATGAATGGCCCCATTGGCCTTCGCCTGCACTCGTTATCTTTGGCCCATCGGGGGCAGGGAAAACTCATCTGGCAAATGTTTTTGCCGAGAGAACCGACGCTAAATTTTTAGATAAAGCTCGATTCTCAACTGAAGAAATTCCGTATCTTCTAAACGAGAGTAAGTGTTTCGTGGTTGATGACATGCCAACCGGGTTTGAGGAAGAAGCCTTACTGCACCTTTACAACAGCGTGAAGGATTTAGGCGGGTATTTGCTCATTACCGGCAAATCTCCGCCGGTAAAATGGTCCATCAAACTTATGGATCTTGCCTCAAGGTTGAATGCAGCCGCCGCGGTTGAAATTGGTCATCCCGAGGATGAACTCATCCAATCAATTCTGGTTAAGTTGTTTTCAGACAGGCAGCTTCTGGTGGGCAGGGAAGTTGTGACCTATATTTTGCCCAGGGTAGAAAGATCGATCGCGGCCGTTCGGCATTTGGTGGAAGCCCTGGATAAAGCGGCTCTTTCCCAAAGCCGTAACATTACTCTTCCTTTGGTACGTGAAGTCATGGCAGCGTTGACGGAGAACAGCGGCTAACTCTGGCTATTCTCCACTGTACTTCCCGTTGGTCTTCCGGCTCGCAATTTCCGGGTGAGGAAGAAGTGTCGTGCGATCCCAGACCGCGATGATCTTGCTGCGAAAATCTTGGGTAAAGTCCGGTTTGGAAGAGCCTTCAAGTTTCTCATAGTAGGCGATCACCTTGAGGCGAGGATTAGCTGCCAGTTGCCGGCGAATTTCGCCATCTCCACTTTCGGCCACCGGTTTGGTCAACTTGCCGAGGTAGTTAAACTGCCCGTGGTATTTGCCGTAGTTTGCGACGAGATAGCCCGCCGCTTGATAGTTTGCTATCTGTCCGGCTAACGGCTCTAAGTCGTAGGCCTTCTCGAGAGCTGGTTTGGCCCCGACATGAATCCCGCTTACCATCACCGTGCTGATGACGCAAATGGTGTTGATCCTGGATACGATGGACGCAGGCGGTCGCCATATAAAATAGGCGGCTAAGAGAACAACTAGCAGTCCCCAAACTCGAATCTCGCCACCGTCCCAATACTCCAGATCGAGGATATCTCCGATTTCAGGTGAGGCAAGTAATGCAACTCCCAACAGGCAAGCCAGCGCGGCAGTTGGGGCGATATCTCTTCGAGCGTTGACATAGCTACTTTGGGAGAGCTGCCCGATAGCAACTGCGCCGCCGAGAGCCAGGGCAGGAAAGAGAGGTAGGAGATAGTGCGGCTGTTTGCCGCTGAATGAAGAGAGAACCACAAACGCGGTTCCGGCCCATATGGTTAGAAGCACTAGCCCGGTGTCCTCTTTTACACAGGTCATGAAGTTCTTTCTGTTCTTCAAGCCAAACCAAACCTGCCTCAATAGCGTGGGCCAAATGAGCCAGGGAAGAATCAGAATGGGGAGAATCGCGGCAAACCACCAAAACGGTCGACTGTGCGCGAAAGAATCAACAATCCGTCCGGCCGACTGTCCCCAAAAAATGGCGTTTCGATAATCTTCCCCACCAGCCATCCCCGCCGGGATCGCCCAGGTCAGCGCAATATGCACCCCACCCAACAAAGACAGAAAAAATCCTCCGTACCATTTTTTCCAAGCCGCCCCTGTAGCTTTCCAAAGAGGCGCAGAAAGCGCGGCGGGCAACAAGAAAACAAGAATGACCGGACCTTTGCTCAGCACTCCCATGCCGATGGCGAAGGCAAAGATGACCCAGCCTCGGAAATTTTTGTTGTCACGAACATCCAAGAGCCCATGGATTCCCACCAGCGTCCAAAGACAGACCAAAAGGTCGAACATGGTCAGCGTGGTATAGGTCGCCCAGTAGAGGCTACCCAAAAGCAACATAGGTGCAACTACATGAACGTTGCTGTCAGGCCAAAGCCGCCGGCCCAATCTGGACGTTAAGAACAAACATCCCAGTCCGAATGTCGGCGCGACCAAGCGAGGCCACCAGTCCACGACGCCAAAAAATTTCCATCCGATCAACATCGCCCAAAAGAGCAGGGGCGGTTTATGGCTATACGTTTCGCCGTTCAGATGTGGGACGAGCCAATCTTGTCTTTGCCACATTTCCCACGAGACGCTGAAGTATCGCGTTTCGTCCATGGGTAACAGTGGGCGCAAAAAAACGGCGCTTGATACAAGAGCGGCCCAGAGCAGGCTCCACAACAGTGCCGAAGGAATTCTAGATTGAATCATTACAGCTCAGATGTACGGCAGTTTAATTTTGTTCGCTATACCAGCGAATAGCTTAACAGGCCATCACCGTGTCTTCATCTCTTGCCGTTCTGTTTGCGTAAGTAACTGGTGGCGCTTTTCGAGTCCATGGGCCGGGAGAAAAAATAGCCCTGGGCATGATCGCACTTCAACTTGGAAAGCTGTATCAAGTCTTCTTCTGTCTCAACGCCCTCGGCTACCGTTCTGAGTTTGAGATTCCTGGCGAGCGAAATGATTGTCCTCACGATTTCCATGTTTTCTACGGACTCTCCCATCGATGCCACGAAAGATCTGTCCACTTTTAAAGCATCAATCGGGAAGCGATGAAGGTGACTCAACGACGAGTAGCCGGTTCCAAAATCGTCCACATGGAGCTGTATGCCTAGTTCCCTCAGCAATCCCAGTTTGTGAATGACCTCGTGGGGATTTTCCATAATTGCGGTTTCTGTAATTTCAAATCGTAAATTCGAACTATCTACCCCAGTTTTCTTCAGGATGTGTCTTACGTCATTGATCAGATTGGGGTCGCTAAACTGTTGTGGCGATATATTCACGCGCATATTGATCCGAGTTTTCGGAAAATTTCGTTTCCACTCGTTTGCCTGAATGCATGCCTTCTCCATCACCCATAATACAATGGGAATAATTAATTTGGTCTCCTCCGCAATTGGAATGAATTCCATCGGTGGCACAGGTCCCCGTGCGGGATGATCCCATCTGATAAGCGCTTCGAAGCCATACACCGACCGGCTCTTAATATCGACGACGGGTTGATACGCGAGAACAAATTCATTTTGGTCTAAGGCCCGCCGCAGATCCGTTTCGGTCTCCAATTGTGACACGGCGCGTACATGCATGCCCTTTTCGAAGACGATATGCCTCGCGCGTCCTTGCGATTTTGCCTGGTACATGGCGATGTCAGCATCTCTGATCATTTCCTCCGGGTGGTGATACCCAATCGAGCTAAAGGCGATGCCAATACTCGCATTGGAAACGATTTCACGATCGGCCAATTGGAAGGGTTCGCCCAAGGCACCGTTGATGCGTCGAGCAACTTCCTCGGCTCTCCGTTCATTTTCCAAGCCTTCCAGAAGAATTGCAAATTCATCTCCTCCCAGGCGTGCAACCGTGTCGACGTCTCGAACACATTTTTGAAGCCGGGAGGATATTTCTATGAGCATTTGATCCCCGTAGGAATGTCCGAGGCTGTCATTCACCATTTTGAACCGATCAAAATCCAAGAACATGACTGCAAAAAGGTCGCCTTTGGCCCGGGCGGTTCTGGAGAGAGCCTGAGTGACGCGATCCGAAAAAAGAGCGCGGTTGGGGAGGCCGGTCAATGTGTCGTGCAGGGCATCCTTGACCAGCTGAGATTCCACCCTCTTGTTCTCTGTGATATCGCTTAGAGAGCCCGCCATGCGAGTCGCAGCGCCTTTGTCGTCCCGGACCGCCAAGCCTCGAGCCAGCATCCAATGGTAGGAGCCATCCTGGTGTAGTAGGCGGTGCTCACACGTAAAATAAGGCGTGTCTCCGTGTAAATGGTAATCCAGCGCCGCTTCAAAATCTTCCCGGTCGTCTTGGTGAATGTGATCAATCCAATCGTGGATACCGCCATCAAATTCGCTATCGCTTTTTCCGAGCATGGATTTCCAGCGCGATGAAAAATACATTTGATCGGTGATTAGGTCCCAATCCCAAATTCCGTCATTAGAACCGCGGACGGCTAGGTCGAAACGATACTCGCTTTCGCGTAGGGCCTGATCGGATTCAATGCGTTCAACGGCGACACCCAGGACATAGGCAATACCTTGGATAAAATTCAGGTCTTCGGAAGTGAGAGGTGCCTCCGAGGATAGGTGTGTGCTGAGAATTCCAAATGAATTCTGGCGCCCGCCAATTGGAACGAAAACCGATTGAGAGAGTTCGACGCTACCGAGCGATTGGCGCAAACGTTTGATTTGTAACGGCGTACGGTGAACCACAATGGGCTCAGTCGAGGCGACTACTTGATCAATCAACTTTCTGTTTAAAATTTTGACTTCCTCGCCTCCCCGGGTCCCACGCCGCCATCCAATCCC
>JAYQGD010000083.1:4970-8611 GCA_038140415.1 Rhodospirillaceae bacterium | reverse complement strand
TCCGCCATGGTCAGACCGGTGCCGATGATCAGCACCTCTCCGCCGGGCTTGATGCCGTAAAGCCGGTCCAGGTCCCAGGGGTTGGGCACGAAGGCTGGGTGATCCTCCAGACGTTCATTGAACGGAGGGGGATTGGCCGGGCGGGAATTGTTGGTGCACAAAACCACAGCGTCCGCCGTCAGAGCCTCGCCCGTGTCCAGGGTTAGCTGGTAACCGGCATCCTCGGCAGTCATAGATTGGGCGGATGCCTGCACGTGCCGCAAGTTTGAACCGGAGGGGTTGTCTCGGCTGTTTTTGGCGAACTCCAGTCCCAGGTAGCGGCCCAGCTCGCTGCGGCGGACAAACACCCGGCCATCCGGCATCTGCGCGTCCGGATCATCGTCGGCGATCTCCTCTTCGACCACCCAGCGTGCAAAATGGTTGGTGTCCTCTGCATAAATATAGTGAACCACCGCCGGGCCATTCAGCCGGTGATCAGGGTCGGTACTGCCATAAGCCACGCCACGCCCCACCTCAGACTCGGGTTCGACCACGGTGATCTCCAGAGGAATGGCGGATTGCTGCGCGAGTTGGACCGCCACGCACGCGCCGCTATAGCCGCCCCCGATGATGATGACTCGGGGCTCAGGCATCCGGCAATAGTTCCGACAATCTTACGGACCGGCCTTCGGCGGACGACTTCCCGGCGGCGAGTACGATGGCCAGGGGTTGAAGCGCCTCCCGCCCGCCGATCTCCGGCGCCCGCCCCTCGGCAATGGCGTCGGCAAAGTCCTCCAGTTCAGCGGTCAGATGATCAATGGGCGGATATTCCACAGACACCCGTTCGAGCTCGCCGGTCTTCTGCACCCGCAACCCGTCCGTATTCAACTCAAAGAAAGCGTTGCCCTTGGTGCCATGCGTGACCAGATCAAACCTCAAAGGCGAACAATAGTTGGAGCCTACAAAGCCAACAGCGCCGGACTCGAACCGCAGTAAAACGGCGGTCACATCCTCAATCTCGGGTTCGGTCTCCAGCCGGTCGAAATAAGCTGAGACCTCGCTGACCGGCCCCATTAGATAGAGCATGTTGTCGATCTGATGAATGCCCAGCTGTATTAAACAGCCGCCTGGAATTTCCCCCGGATTGGTGCGCCACACGCCGGGTTTCATTTTCAGTCCGTTGTCGTTGCCGAAAAAGGCCTCAGCCATGCTGACCCGTCCCAACTCGCCCGTGTCGATCAAGTGGCGCATGTGCCGAAGCGCGCCGTTGCGCCGATAACAATGCCCCACCGCCAAGGTGACACCCGCCGCGTCGCAGGCCTCAATCATGGCGCACCCGTCTTCCAGCGTGTTGGAGATGGGTTTTTCCACGAACACATGCTTACCCGCTTCCGCCGCCCGCTCCGTGCCTTCCCGGTGGGCTGAGTTCGGTGTGGTCAGGATCACCGCGTCCACATCATCCCTGGCCAGCAAGGCCTCATAGCTTTCCACCGCGTCGCAGCCGAACTTCTCGGAAAACTCGGCGCGCTTTTTAGGGCTCCGCGTATAGCCCGCGCGCAAATCAAGCTTGTCGCTGGCCTGCATGGTCTCGGCCAGAACGTTTGACCACCAGCCGATGCCTACAATACCGACGCGAAGAAGTATCATGGTCTGCTCCCTAAATCTTATCTTCCCATTCCGCCAGGAACGGTTTCACCAGCGCGTTCCATTCGTCGGAATGGCGTCGGAAGGAATAGTGCCCGCCCTCCTCCACGAGGATCAGTTTGGAGCCTTCGATGGCAGCGTGCAGATCTTCGGAGAAATAATAAGGCACCGTCGCATCATCCCGCGTCCCAATGATCAAGGACGGATTTTTAATCTTAGTGAGCTCATCCAGCCGGTCATGGTTCATGGTCATGTCGAGACGCGCCGCCAGAATTTCCGGCTTGGCAATGGTATCCAGGGACCGTTTCTCCACTTCCATCACGCGATCCAGGTTATAGCGGAACTGGTTGGCCCCATTGGTGAACAGCGAGCTGATCTTCACATAGGCTTCCTGTCCTTCGGCCAGCGCGATCTGCTTGCGCGCCGTCTGCACCCGCATGATGTATTCATCCGCCTTGGTCCAGGTGTTGGAGAAAATGCAGCAGCGCAGCCGGTGCGGATGATCGATGGCCAGATTCTGCAGGATGGCTCCGCCGGTCGACGTGCCGGCCACATGCGCTTTTTCGATCCCCAACGTGTCCATCAGGGCGATCACATCCTCGGCGATGTGCTTAGTGGAATATTCGCTTAGGGGTGGCCGGTCGCTTTCTCCGGCGCCCCGGTGATCCAGGGAAATACAGCGATAGCTCTTGGAGAATTCGGCGATCTGATAGCCCCAGGCAGTCAGTAGCCCGACGAGGCCGGGGATGAAAATAAACGGCGGGCCGTCGCCCTTCTCTTCCACGTTGAGGGTGATCTGCCCGACATCGATTCTCGCCATGATTTCCCCAATATTCTACTCGGTTTGGTCGAGTCCGCACTCTAGGCAACCCCGGCCAATGGGACAAACGGATTTCCCGCAGCATACCCTCGGATGTGCGTTGACTCTCCCGGTTTTGAACAGCACTTTAGGAAAAAATCGGGGAGTGTCAGGTGGATTTCAGTTTTACCGAAGAACAGGAAGTTTTGCGCGGCCAAGTCCGCAAACTGGTGCAGGATGTGTGCCCGCCGGAGTATGTGGAGGAATGTGATTCCACCCCACGCCCGCCGGTGGAAGCCTACAGGGCCATGGCGGAACAAGGATGGCTCAGCGTCCTGCTGCCGGAAGAACATGGCGGCGTCGGCGGCTCGCCGACGGACGTGGCCATCGTCCTGGAAGAAGTTGGCCGGCAGTATGAAGAACTGGCCATGTGGATGTTCCGCTCCAGCGTTTGGGGCGGCTATGCGGTCGCCACCCACGGCACGGACGAGATGAAGGCGGAGGTTCTGCCCCGGGTCGCTAGTGGCGATATCAGCATCTGCTTTGGCCTCACCGAACCGGACTCTGGCTCGGATGCGGCGGCGCTCAAAACTTCCGCCAAGCCGGACGGCGACGACTACATCATCAACGGCCAGAAGGTCTTCACCTCCGGCATGGACATCAGCGACTATTGTCTGCTGGTCACCCGCACAAGCAGTGGCGAGAAGCAGCAGGAAGGCATCACCCTGTTCCTGGTCGATACCAAATTGCCGGGCATCGACATCAAGAAAATCGACACGCTCGGCCATCGGGGCATCGGCACCACCCAGGTTTTTTACGAAGATGTACGCGTCCCTAAGACCGCGATCATGGGCGAGCTTAATCAGGGCTGGCGCTGCGCCGATCAGTATCTATGGTACGAGCGCCTGTGTCTCTCGGCGGCGCGGTATGGCGCCGCATCGGCCGCATTCGAGTACGCGCTCAACTACGCCAAGGAGCGGGAACAATTCGGCCGGCCCATCGGCAAGTTCCAGGCAATCTCTCACAAGCTGGCGGATATGCGGGTGATGCTCGAAGTGTCGCACTTGCTGGTCTACCAATTCGCCTGGAAGATGGAACGGGGCGAGGCCAGCCGCCACGACGCGGCAATCATCAAGCTCTATTCCGGCGAAGCCTATAAGTCGATCTCCGATTTGGGCTTGCAGATCTTTGGCGGCTACGGCTTCTGCATGGAATATCC
>JAYQGD010000083.1:0-4870 GCA_038140415.1 Rhodospirillaceae bacterium | reverse complement strand
TCTCCGATTTGGGCTTGCAGATCTTTGGCGGCTACGGCTTCTGCATGGAATATCCCATGCAGCGGTTCTTCCGAGACTCCCGCCTGGCCGTGATCGGCGGAGGCACGTCAGAAATTCAACGCAACATCATCGCAAAAAGCCTTGGCCTCTGATCAGAAAATTCACCGGCCCCTTGATGGCGTCCGCGTGTTGGAGCTCGGCCAGATCATCGCCGGCACCTATGGCGGGCAGCTTCTGTCCGATCTCGGCGCTGAGGTCATTAAGATCGAAGCCCCGGTCGGCGACCTGGGCCGGCTACCCTCGGTCGCGCCTTACAAGCACCTGAGTGGGTTATTTCTCACCTATAACCGCAACAAGAAAAGCGTAGTAATCGACCTCAAGACCGATCGGGGCCGCGACGTTTTCTACGAGTTCATCAAAACCGCCGACGTGGTGGTCGATAATTTCCGCCCCGGCGTGCTGGAAAAGCTGAAAGTTGACTATCCGACGCTGAAATCCATCAACCCGCGGATCATTCAGTGTTCGGTCACCGGCTTCGGCCTGGAAGGCGAGTATAAGGATCTGCCGGCCCTCGACATTATTATTCAGTCCATCAGCGGCATGCTGGCGGTCACCGGCGAGAAAGACGGCCCGCCGGCCCGCGTCGGCATTCCGATCTCTGACTTGGGCGGCGGCTTGTTCTCCAGCCAAGGAATCCTGGCCTCACTCTATGAGCGGGAACGCACCGGCACCGGCCGGCGGCTCGAGGTCTCCATGTTCGATGCCATGCTCAGCCTCTTGAGCTATATGGGCACCCTCTGGCTGACCAATGGTGAACTGCCGGAGCCCATGGGTACGTCCCATGAGTATACGGTGCCCTGGCAGGCCTTCGAGACGAGAGAGGGCTATCTGGTGGTGGCCACCCGCCAGGACAAATTCTGGCAGATGTTCTGTGAAGCCGTTGAACGGCCCGATCTGGGCGCGGACGAGCGCTTCAGCGCCAATGACAGCCGGGTCGTGCACCGCGACGTTCTGGTCCCCATTCTGGAAGAACACTTGCGCACCCGCACCGCCCAGGAGTGGCTAAAGGTCATGCGGGAATTTGGTGTACCGGCAGCACCCGTGAACAATCTGGACGGGGTCTTCGCCGAACCGCCGGTGGCGGAGCGGGAGATGATCGTCGAATACGATCACCCCGAAGTGGGTAAGGTCCGCATGCCGGGCAACCCGATGAAGATGGAGGGTGTAACAGAAACCTTGTCGGAGCCCGCGCCCATGCTGGGCCAGCACACGGATGAGCTTTTGGAAGAATTGTTGAACAAAACGCCGGACGAGATCGCTGCCTTACGGGATGCCGGCGCGGTTAAATAAGGGATAGATTATGGTTGGATTGTATTGGGAAGAATGGGAAATCGATCAGGAATTCGAATCACCGGCGCGAACCGTGACAGAAGCCGATGTGGTGCACTTCGCCGGTATTTCCGGCGACTATAATCCCCTCCACGTGAACGAGGAATTCTGCAAGGATACCATCTTCGGCACGCGCATCGCGCACGGGCCGCTGATCTATTCCATCGCTGCCGGGTTGCTTTTCCAGCTTCATCTCTATGACGACACGCTGATCGCGTTTCTGGGCTTCGACAGTCTGAAGTTCACCAAGCCGGTGAAGATTGGCGACACCATCCACGCCCGGATCAAGGTGACCGAAAAGCGGGAGACCTCGAAGCCGGACCGGGGCGTCATGAAACGGACCCTGGAAGTCGTCAACCAGCACGGCGAGGTCGTACAGGAAGGCGTGCAGGCGTTTCTGTTGAAACGTAAACCGGCGTAGGGAGACGGACCATGAGCTATCCCCTGATCACGCTTTACACGCCGGGCACCCGTCCTGAGCTGGCTCAGAAGGCTGAAAAGTACGACATCGATTCCATCATCATTGATCTCGAAGACACCGTACCGCCGGATATGAAGGCGGAGACACGGGGCATCATCGCCGAGTTGATCCCGACCCTACCCAATAAGCCCCTGGTCCGAGTGAACAATGACTCGGACTTGCTGGAGGACGATCTTCGCGCAGTGATCACGCCAAATACGCTGGGCATCCTGTTCCCCAAGGCGGAAACGGTGGAGGACCTGAAAAGCGTCGACAAAGTCATGAAAGAAGCTGAAGCCGCCACCGGACTTGAGACCGGCTCGGTGCGGCTGTTGTTACAGATTGAATCCGCGCTCGGTGTGCTCAGATGCTTTGATCTCTGCATGGCGGCAGACCGGATCGACAGCGTCTCCTTCGGCAGCGCCGAGGATGGCGATCTGCAGCGGGATTTGGGCTGCGAGTTTTCTCTCGAAGGCACTGAGCTGATGTATGCGCGATCAAAGGTTTTGCTGGAAGCGCGTGCCGCGAAAATGCCCTATGTGCTGGACGGCGCCTTCAGCGATGTGAGCAATGTGGAGGCCTTCCGCACCGACAGTATCCTCTCCCGCCGGCTGGGCTATGACGGACGCACCTGTGTGCATCCGGCGCAGGTTGATGCGGCGCGGGAGATTTATTCCCTCTCGGATGAACAGACCGCCTATTACCGGAAAGTGGTCGAGGAATTCGAAGCCGCGCTGAAGGACGGCGCGGCCTCCATCAAGGTCGACGGCAAGATGGTGGACAATGCCATGTATGTGCAGGCAAAGTCCGTCCTGGACCGGTTCGGCGGTTAGGGAGAAATCTCCAGCCGCTTGTCGTGGCCGTCCGGCAGGCCCTTTTCCAGAACGTCTGAAATCCAATCGGCAATCCCAGGATAAATGTCTCCGGCCACTTCGCCCATGGGATGGAAGACATCCTGGTACATCCAAAGCTCTTTCGGACAGTTCAGCCGATCAAGCCAAGCATGGACGTCTTCCGGCGGCGTCAATTCGTCCATTTCACCCGCGACCAGGAGGTACGGACATTCCAATTTTTCCCCGGATGCAAAAAAGTTTGCATCCATTTCATCGGCATACTTATCGAACGCATCCTCGTCGTAGATGTTCGTCATATACATATAGATGCGTTTGAAGTTGGGCTGGGCCTGATTGAAGATGACATCGGTCGGCCCCACATTGGCCATCTGCCCCACGGCGGCCTTTACCCGGGGGTCCGCCGCAGCGATCTCCACACTATAGCGGCTGCCCATGGAGGTGCCGAAGACGGCAATTTTATCCGCATCGACGTCGTCTCTCTCCACCAGCATGTCGAGAACGGCCGACCCCGCGCGGGCATAATTGCCGACAACCTGCCACACCTGATTGATGTTGCACTCCCCCTGCCCCGGCCCATCCATTACGCAGATGTTCATGCCCCGGCGGGTAAACTCGTTGTTATACGGATTCGGGAAATCCTCTTTGATCGCGTCCATGCCCGGCTGATACAGGACCGTCGGTTTGGGCCCATCGCCCGCCGCTTTATGAAACAGGCAATAGATATTCTTACCGTCTTCAAAAGGCACAACGTGGCGGCTCACTTCTCCGTCCAGCAACTCGATCAGCCGGTCATAATTCTCGACCACACTGGCATGATAGGACATCTTCTTGGCGTTGCCGTCCACGGGGATGAGGTGCTGAGCGCGGCCGTAATAGATAGCTGCCCGGTGAAAATGCTGTGCGGCGGTGACACGGTGCCCGGCCGCCAGGGCTTCTTCGGCCATTTCCTCCTGCCGGGCGGCGCCCGCCGCCCACGCTCGCGGAAAGGCGCGCCGGCCGGTGACGTTGCGGAAAATCCGCTCCATATCACCGAATTTGAATCCCCGCTCCAACCGGATACCCATAATACCCGGATGCAGGATGTCCTCGTTGTCTGTTAGCTGGATGAAATTGTCAAAAATCCAGTTTTGACTCGCACGCGGTGCTTGCCGTCGCATCGTCCCCTCCCTGCGTTGGTTGTTTTACGCCGGCGCTTCGTCCTTGCCGCTCATCTGATAGATCAGCGTCGCCCCCATCACGATCGCACCCACAATGTAAGTGTAGTAGTGAAGGTCAGCTTCGGTGCCGACGACCCAGGCGATGAACTCACCGGTGGGCATCAACAGACACAACGCACAGAACAGCCAGATAAACCGCTCGTAGGGCACATACCGGCCGATACCCCAACCATCCAGGAATTTCGCCCAGCAGAACACACCGGCCGTAATGGCGATCACCGAAATAACGATGTCGAAGATCGGGCCTTCCAGCAATAGCGGCGTATAAACGAACAGGAACGGCGTGATCAGGATCATCGAGGCCTGTTTGAGCGCCTGGTTGCCTGTTTTTACCGGATCGGACTGCGCGATGGAACTCGCCGCATAAGCCGCCAGGGCCACCGGCGGGGTCACCGCGCTGACCACGGCCACCCAGTAGCTGATCATGTGGGCGGCGATCGGCGGCACACCCAGTTCGGACAGCGCGCCGACCGCGAAGATCGCCAAGATCACATAGCTGGCGACGATAGGCAGGCCCATACCGACGATGTAACCGGCGACGATCACCCAGAAGATGGTCAACGGCAGCAGCCCGAAACTGGCGTCCACCAACAATTGAGACACCCGGCCCGGGAGATCGGACTGGGTCGCGGCGGAGAGCAGAATACCTAGCACGCCGGCGATGCAACTCACCACCAGCGTGTTTCGCGCGCCCGCTTCGAGAGAGACCCAGATCGTGCGGACCAGCTCCTTGAACACGTCGCCCAAGGATTTGATCTCCAAACCGGCATCATCATAACCGATGCCGGCGTTGGCGACTTCGCGGATTGCATGTTCCGGAGCATCGCTCCGGCCGAGATAGGCAATCTCGCCCACTTTCAGGACGATGAAGGTGAACAACACCCAATAGCCAGCGTCGCCGATGCCGATTCCCACATCAGCGTAGACGAACCACATAAAGGGCGCGCCGA
>JAYQGD010000082.1:0-8618 GCA_038140415.1 Rhodospirillaceae bacterium | reverse complement strand
AAATGCAGGAAGTCGCAGAGGTCGCGGCCGGCCTCGTTGCCGGTGGTGGTGTTGTAGGCGACCGGCAACCCGCGCTCCGTCAGGATGCTGCGGAGCTGGTTCACCAGCCCGCCGGACTGTCCGACCACGGCCAGGCCTTTGCCTTTCTCCGGCTTGATCAACTCGAACGGCGGGGCGCGGAACAGAAAGACCGTCAAGCCGTTGAGGAAATTGAACAAGCCGAGACAGTTCGGCCCGACCAGGCCAAAGCCGCTTTCCTGCACCATCTCGGTGATGCGTTGTTCCGCCGCTTCGCCTTCGCCGCCGGTCTCGGCAAAGCCCGAGGCGAACACCACGCCGCCGCCCACTTTGCGGCGGATGCACGCGGCAATGGCGTCCGGGATGCCGGCGCTGGGGATCATGAAGATGGCCAGATCAATGCCTTCCGGTAGATCGTCGATGCTGCCCAGGACCGGCCGGCCATCGATTTCACCGGCCTGGCGGCCGACCAGATGAAGGTCGGCCTTGTAGCCCTTACTTTCGAAATTCCGGATGGCGTTCTGACCGGGCGAACCGGGCCGCGCCGACATGCCGATGATGGCGATGGATTTGGGCTCGAGGATGCGGCGGACGAGGGCGGCGCTTTCCTCGGCGGAGCGCGATACGGCGGCGTTATTGGCGTCGGAATTTGTCATGGCTCCCCCGGTGCGGCCTCATTTCGAGGCATTGTCGACCTGTTCCCCTGTGGTCTTGTTTTCCTGCCCGGCTGGATTAATGTCAACACTGTTAGGCTAAGCGCCGCGCCAAAGAAACGTGGATTATACGGGGTAGGGATCATCATGGCTGATGAAGTCGTTTCATACGAACTAGATGGGGACATTGCGCTGATCGGTCTGAACCGGCCGGAGAAACGCAACGCCTTTAACGACGAGGTTCGAACCCAGTTGATCGAAGCGGCGGTGCGCGCCAACGAAGAAGCAAAGGTCGGCATCGTCTTCGGTCATGGAGACCATTTCTGTGCCGGGCTTGACCTGGCGCATCTCAAGGACCGGATGGCGAAGGGCCAGCGGATGCGGGACCAGGTGACCCGGCCCGACGGCGCGCGGGGCTTCGACATCCTGGCGCGGGGCGATATTCCGTTTATCTCTGCGCTCAAAGGCGCGGTGATCGGTGGCGGTCTGGAAATCGCCGCCAGCACCCACATCCGAGTAGCAGACCGAACGGCGTTTTTTGCCCTGCCCGAAGGCCAGCGCGGCATTTACGTGGGCGGCGGCGGCTCGGTCCGGGTGGCCCGGCTGATGGGCGTGCCCCGGATGATGGATATGATGCTGACCGGCCGGGTGATGTCCGTGGACGAGGCGGAGCGGCACAACGTGGTTCAGTACATCGTCGATGAAGGCCAGGAGATGGAAAAGGCCAAGGAGCTGGCGCTGCAGATTTCCAAGAACCGGCCGCAATCCAACTTCGCCATGATCAATGGCCTGCCGCGCATCTATGACATGAGCTATAACGACGGCCTGTTTGTCGAGAGCTTGCTGGTCGCCTCGATCTATGACGAGAACTCGGCCCAGCGGATCGACGAATTCCTGCAGAAAAAAGCCAAGCGTATCGAAAAGCCGGACGAGTAGGGGGTTATCCAGTGGCGCTACGTGATACCGCTATTGTCGGCTACGCCGAGACCAAGATCGTTCCGCGCAGCGACGTGGATGTCTGGGAACTCGGCGCGCAGGTGATGGAAAGCCTGATGGAACGCACCGGCGTGGACAAAGACGAGATCGACGGGCTGTGCCTGTCGTCGTCCATGACCGGGGCGGGCAATCCGTTCTGGTCCCAGGCCACGGCGGACTTCTTGGGGCTTGAATTGAACTTCTGCCAGACAGTGGATATCGGCGGCAGTTCGCCTTTGGGGGCGCTGGCCCGCAGCGCCGCGGCGATTGAGGCCGGGCTGTGCGAGACCGTGTTTTTGCTGTTTGCCGACACCCAGGCGCGGGAGTCGGCGCAGCGGTTCCGCTCCTTCCATCCGGAGTTTCAGTTTCCGACCGGGCTAATGGGGCCGCCGGCGGTGTTTGGTCTGATCTCCAACCGCTACGACCATCAGTTCGGCCTGGACTTCGAAGCGCTGGGCAAGCTGGCGGTGGCGCAACGCAACGGCGCGGTCCTGAATGAGAACGCGTGCGAAAAACTCCGAACGCCCATCACCGTGGATGACTATCTGAATTCCCGAATGATCTATGAGCCTATCCGGCTGCTGGACTGTGTCATGGTCAACGACGGGGCGAGCGGGCTCTTACTGATGAGCAAAAAGCGGGCGAAGGAAAAGGGCTACGACAAGTTCGTGGTGCCGACCGGTTACGGCGAGCGCACCAACTATAAGGAAACGGACCCGATTTTCGATCCCAGTGAATCCGGTCACGCGGTCGCCGGACAAAAGGCCATGGCCGCTGCCGGCATCATGCCGAAGGATGTTTGTTCCTTCCATCCGTACGACGACTTTATCATCGCCATTTTGTTGCAGTTGGAGGCGCTGGGGTTCTGCGAGCGGGGCCAGGGCTGCGCTTATGTGCACGAGACCGATTTTAACTTCGGCGGCGATCTACCGCTCAATACGGGCGGCGGCCAAATTTCCGCCGGGCAGCCGGGCTTGGCCGGGGGCGGGGTGAACCTGGTTGAGGCGGTGCGGCAACTCTTCGGCGAGGGCGGCGAGCGGCAAGTGAAAAACACCAAGAACGCCATGGTTACCGGCATCGGCGGCATCGGCTACGGCCGCAACTGGAACACCAGCAGCGTGGCCATTCTGGAACCGGACGGATAAAGCCATGAACGACGCAATGGACTTCACCCTTAACGGCATTCTCGATGCGGAGCGTCAGGCGATCCGTCCCATGAGCTTCACCGAACCTTTCTGGGAAGCGACCAAGGAAAAGAAACTGGTCCTGCAATATTGCCCGGAGACGGATCAGTATCAGTTCTTTCCCCGGCCCATGAGCCTCTACACCGGCAAGCGCAACGTGGAATGGCGGGAAGTCTCCGGCGAAGGCGAGCTGTACAGCTACACCATTGCCCGCCGGTCCCGGCCGCCGTACCAGGGCCATGAACCTTTCGCGGTCGGACTGGTGACCCTGGATGCCGGTGTGAACGTGATCGGCAATTTGATCAACCTGGAAGAAGAGGACATCAAGGTCGGCATGCGGCTAAAACCCTATTGGTATCCCATGCCGGAAGGCCATCACCTGTTGATGTTCGAACCCGATGGATCTTGAAACTTCCGACGAACAGCGCCTGATCCAGGAGAGCGCGGAGAAGTTCCTCTTTGAGCACTATACCCACGAGGCGTTCCGGGCGCTGGTCGCCGGCGAGGAGCGTTGGCGTCAGGACATCTGGGCCGGCTTTGCCGAGATGGGCTGGCTGGGTCTGCCGTTCGCCGAGGACTTGGGCGGGTTCGGCATGGGGGGCGCGGAAGTCGCGACCCTGATGGAAGCGTTCGGCCGCGCCCTGGTGCTGGAGCCCTATATCCCAACGGTCATTCTCTGCGGCAAGTTGTTGGAAGCTGCCGGCGCCACGGATCACCTGGACGGCGTTATCAGCGGCCAAACCCGGTTAGCCTTTGCCCACGATGATGGGGATGATGAGACCACCGCCAAACCTAATGGCGATGGATACATTCTGACCGGCTCGAAAAAAGCGGTGACCGCCGCGCCGATGGCGACTGCCTTAATGGTGTCGGCGAGATTGCCGAAAGGCGGCACCGGCGTATTTCTTATTCCCGCTGATCAATCTGGCCTCACGGTCCGGCCTTATGTCACCATGGACGGCGGATGCGCCGCCGACATCACCCTCAGCGATGTGAAGGTGGAAGAGGACAACGCGCTTGGTAGCGGGGAAGACGTGAGATTGGCCATTGAGACGGCATTTGCCCATGCGATCGCCGCGGCGTGCGCGGATGCGGTCGGGGCCATGGCGGAGATGGTGGATCAGACCCTGGACTACGCCCAACAGCGCGAACAGTTCGGCCAATCCCTGTCCAAGTTTCAGGTGCTGCAGCATCGCCTCGTGGATATGAAGCTGGCGGTCGAGGAAGCCCGCGCGTCGGCATTGTTCGCGGCCTTGTCCCTGGATGCGCCCGAGGCGCTGCGAGACCGGGCGGTTTCCGGCGCGAAGGCCAAGGTCGGCCGGGCGGCACGCTTCGTCCATCAGGCCGCGATCCAAACCCATGGCGCGATCGGCACCACGGATGAGCTAATGCTGGGCTGGTACGCTAAGCGCCTGATCGCGTTCGACGCGAGTTATGGCTCCACCCGGGAGCATCGCCGCCGCTATGGCGAGCTGATTGCCGATCCGGAAACGGCGGCCTCTGCGCTGCTCATTGAGGCGGCGGAGTAAGCGGCGATGGATCTGAAACTCACCGCCGACGATATCGCCTTCCGGGACGAGGTCCGGGCGTTTTTTGCCGAGAACGTGACCGAGGACATGCGCCGGACCATGAAGCTGACGACGGGCTTCATCAACGACCCGCCCGTCGGCAAGGAACTGCACAAGGCGCTCTTCGCTAAGGGTTGGGCCGCGCCTAACTGGCCGGTGGAATTCGGCGGGACCGGCTGGACCCCGGTGCAACGTTATATCTACGAGAGCGAGTATGCCCGCGCCGGCGCGCCTCGCTTCAATGATCAGGGCACCCGGCACATCGGGCCGATCCTGATGAAGTACGGCACCAAGGAACAGCAGGAAAAATATCTGCCGGCGATCCTCAACGGCGATGACGTCTGGTGCCAGGGCTATTCGGAGCCGGGCTCGGGCTCGGACCTTGCCTCTCTTAGAACGAGGGCAGAGGACAAAGGCGATCATTACCTGGTCAACGGCCAGAAAATCTGGACCACCCACGCGCAGTTCTCCAACCGTATCTATGCGCTGGTCCGGACCAGCACGGAGGTGAAGAAACAGGCGGGTATTACTTTTCTGGTGATGGACATGGGGTTGCCCGGCATGACCGTCCGGCCCATCCGCGGCTCCGGCGGCGATCACGAGTTCAACGAGGTGTTCTTCGAAGACGTTCAAGTGCCGAAGGCCGGCCTGATCGGCGAGGAAAACCAGGGCTGGGACATCGCCAAGTATCTGTTGGAGTATGAGCGCGGCGGTAACCCTCAGGCCGCCCGCGCCCGGTCCAAGTTCAGCATCATCGCCAAGTTGCTGAAAAACCGCTCGCCGGACGATGACGAGTTAACCGCGCGGCTGGCCGAGATCGGCATGGATATCGACGCCATGGAGATGCTGGAGCTCACACTCCTCTCGGCCCTTCAATCGGGCAAGAACCCCGGCGCGGTGTCGTCTCACCTAAAACTCCGCTGGAGCAAGCTGCAGCAGGAGATCGCCGAACTGGCCTTGGACGTGCTGGGCGTCGATGGTCTGCGCTGGCAGGCGGAACGGCCGCTCTATGATCATCTGCAATTGGCGCCCGAAGATGAGGAGCTGCTGGGCTATGGTCCGCGCTATCTCAATTACCGCGCCTATACGATCCTGGGCGGCACGTCGGAAATCCAGAAGGGCATCCTGGCTAAGGTGATGCTGGGGCTCTAGCGCCCGGCTGATTTCTAGTCAGACATGGCGGGCAGGGCGTCAACGGCGGCAAGCTCCCTGGCCCGTTCCTCAGCGATATCGATCAAGCGGCCCAGAACCTGCGGTTCCTGTGCGCCGGAAACGGAAAACTGACCGTCGATGATAAACGCCGGTACGCCGCTGATCCCCAGTCGGTGGGCGCGGGAGTTTTGGTCTCGTATCTCCGACACATCGGCGTCGCTATAGAAATATTCGCGGACCTCATTGCTGTCGAATCCCAGGGATTCGGCGATGTCGTAGAGGGCAAGCCGGCTGCTGGTATCCTGGCCTTCCAGAAAATAGGCTTGATAGAGGGCCTCGGCCGCTTCGCTGCCCAAACCGCGCCGGTTGGCGAATTGCACCAGCCGGTGGGAGTCGATCGACGACGGGATGCGGGAGATGCGGTCGAACTGAAACTCGATGCCGACCGTCTGACCGGCTTCGGCGATAGCCCCGTAAACCCGGTCGGCCCGGGACCGGTTGCCGAACTTGGCGATCAAATAGTCTTCACGGTCCATGCCGTCCGGCGGCATGTCCGGGTTCAGCAAAAAGGCGTGCCAGTTGATGTCCACCACGACATTCGGCCGGCTCGTCAGAGTTTGTTCCAGCCGCCGCTTTCCCAGGAAACACCAGGGACAAATCGTGTCGAAAATAATGTCGATCCGCATACCGGGGCCCAGGCTACTGCCGTTCTACATCACAATCAATAAATCCTCGTGTACGCGTGACGCGATCTCTGCGTGACGATCTTCGGAACTTGGGATATGGAGGCTGCATGACGACGTTGAATGTCTCTTTCGCCGGGCCGGCATTGCCGTGAACCTGGGCAGGATCACGGGCGGCGCCGGCCAAGTTTTAGCCAGCCGGAATTACCGCATTTATTGGCTCGGCAATTCATTCTCCATTCTCGGGTTTTGGATGCATAAGCTGGCGCTGGGGGTGTTGGTCTGGGAGATGACCTCTTCCCCTTTGTGGCTCGGGGTGATCGGATTTGCCGCCCTGTTCCCGGCCTTTATCCTGTCCCCATTTTCCGGCGCGGTTGGAGACCGGTTCGGCATGCGCAAGACGGCGATGTTTGCCCTGCTGGTCGCGGGCACGAGTGCAGGGCTACTGGGCATAACAGTGCTGATGGATATGCACAATATCTGGATCGTTGTTCTGCTTACGGCGCTTCAAGGCATTGGTTTTGCGTTTGATTTGCCGGCGCGGCAGGGGTTGGTGCCGATCCTGGTGGATCGACCCGTTCTTTCGGCTGCCATTGCCCTAAATACGACGACGTTTCATCTGGGCGCGACCATCGGGCCGGGATTGTTTTTTGTTTTCGCTCAGTTTTTGGATCTTGAGTTGGCGTTCCTGTTTAATGCGGCCAGTTTCTATTACTTCATGCATTGCTTGAATTCGCTCGACCTGCCGCCCCGGCCGGTCAAGGATTTGACTGGCACCACGCTTCTGACCGACATGCGGGACGGTTTGATCTATGCCTGGACTGATCCCGGCATTCGCGCCCTTTTTCTCATGGCTATCATTCCGCATTTGTTGATCCGCCCGTTCGTCGATCTGTTGCCCGGCTATTCGGATGTGATCTTCCAGCGGGGAGCGGACGGGGTGGCGATATTGGCGGCGTCCTTCGGTCTGGGGTCATTCATGTTCGGCCTATGGCTCGCACGGCGTGGCAGGACCAGTGGCTTGGCGCGGATAAATGTAATCTCGATCCTGTTCTGCACGATCTTTTTGTTTGGATTTGCGACCACCGGTCATTTTTGGTTTGCCGCCGGTTGCCTGTTTGGCGGCGGCGTTTGCATCATTGCCTTCGCCGTGGCCAATCAAAGTTTGGTCCAGAATGCCGTGGATCCCGCCAAGCGGGCGCGTGTGATCAGCCTTAGCACGGGTTTGGCGGTCGGCTTACCAGCTACCGGCGCCCTGGTTCTGGGCTCACTGTCGGAAACGTTTGGGCTTCAGGCGCCACTAGCCGGCGCCATGATCCTAGGGCTTGTTGTCTGGTTTTGGACGTCCCGCGGCATTCTCAGGAACGCCGAGGAATTGGAGAAAGAGGGATAGGGGGCTCGCTTGCCCCAAAGAAAACCCGCCGTCGATGCAGCGGGTTTTGCACGATTAAAAAATCTTTAGTCAGTTCAACCTGTGGTTAGTCAGCCGACGATAATTCGACGGCTTTCATCCCTTTGGGTTCTTCGACGGCCTGATAGTTTACTTTTTGACCTTCGTTTAGTTCCTGCATGCCACTGGCCAAAACGGCGGTGATGTGGACGAACACGTCCTTGTCCCCCTCGTCCGGCACGATGAAGCCGAAACCCTTCGTTTTATTGAACCATTTTACTGTTCCGGTAGCCATAACGCCTCCCTTCCGATGTACTACTCAACCTGGCGAATGCAGGCCAGGCCGCAACGGACGCGCATTAATTTTCGTGTTTTTTGGGCATTTATCAGCGCTTTTGATACGCAAAACGCGGATTTCGCCTCTTCTGTAGACGCCCGAGATTATGCTAACCGGAGTTTGATTTGCCAAACAAGTAAAAAATTCAGGAGTATTATGCTGCTCGACGCAATTTGAGCTTCATTGCCACCACATCATAGAGGTCCAAACCGGTGATGTCGGCGATTTCGGAGAAGGGCAACGAGGTTTCCCGCAGCAGGACCTCGGCATGTTTGACCGGGTTGCGCCGGGCCTTGGAGAAGCTGCGCGGCCGATCATTGGCTTTCTTTTCGCGGTTTTCTTCTCTGTCCAGTCCGCGAGACTTGGCCTTTTGCAGCGCCTCTTGCCAACGGGCCTTTTCATCCTGCTGGGCCTTGGCGTCGGCGGCATAATGCTGATAGGCGCGGGGATCAATGTTGGAACGGTGGGTGCGCGCTGTCCGGGCGTAGACTTTCGGGTCTTCTTGAACCTCCGGTTGCCAGCTGGCCGCTTCGTCGATGGACATGCCGTGCTTACGCGCCAGCCGGTTGGCCGCCGCCAAGGCATTGGCGCGCTCGCCCTCGAACTTGGAACTGTTGGCCAGTTCTAGCAGATTGCGAAACCGCACCCGGTCAGCTTC
>JAYQGD010000081.1:0-8696 GCA_038140415.1 Rhodospirillaceae bacterium | reverse complement strand
GCCGGATAGGGCGGTCAACCGCCGCAATGATCGTCCCATCACCAAACTCCTAGAGTTTTTGTCTATTTTGAGGCTAATGTGCGGGGCCAATTATTAAGGAATGGATAAAATCGCCATATTTAGTAGAAATCCGGCGATTCAAACACTAGAACTGGGAAGATCACGCAAGCGGCCAAAAGGGCCCTGCGGCATACTTCGGGGGAAAAATGGCGGTCATCGATATTCACACTCACATGCTGTCGGACGGGTTTCTTGAGCTTGTCCGGCGCAGCGGCAAGCCGGATTTGGAGATCGGCACAGCGCCGAATGGCTCTGAATTCATGATCGAATACGGCACGCCCTCCATGGGATTTGTGCCCGACATGTTCGACTATGCGCTCCGCATCCAAAACATGGATAAGTTCGGGATCGACATTGCCGTTGTGTCTCTGACATCCCCTAACGCCTTCTGGGGTACGGAAGAGGTGAGCGCGGACGCCGCGCGGATCATCAATGACGACATGGCGGCGGCGCAAAAAACCTATCCCGACCGCATTCGTTTCCTGGCGACCTTGCCGTGGGAGTTTCCGGACCGGGCCGCTGACGAGTTGGCGCGGGCGATAGAGCTGGGGGCCGTCGGCGTGATGACCCTTGCCAATATCCGCAAGCGGCACTTGAACGATCCCCATTTCGATCCGGTATGGAAGGCGATTGAGAGCGCGGGCTTGCCGGTCTTGATCCATCCAACCACGCCGTTGGGCTCGGCCGATATGGATCTCGGGACCTACCGGTTGCTGGGTGCGGTCGGCTTCACCTTTGACACCACCCTGGCGATTTCCCGCATGGTGATGGACGGCTTCTTCGACAAGTTTCCGGACGTGAACGTGATCGCCTCGCACGGCGGTGGGTATCTGCCCTATATCTCCGGCCGGCTGGATTTGTTTTTCAACTACGGCACGTTTGAAAAGAAGATCACCGAGTTGCCGAGCGTCTATCTCAGCAACATCTACTACGACTCCATCGTCTATCAGCAGGACGGCCTTCAGTCCCTGGTCAATCTGGCCGGCCCGGACCGGGTGCTGTTCGGCACGGACTATCCGCACGCCGCCGACATTCCAAAGCTGAAGGACTTGGTGGAGACCCTGCCCGGAGATCAGTCCGCCACGGTGTTTGGCGGGGCCGCGGAAAAACTGTTTAATCTGGCTTAAGCCTGAGGGAGTAGAGCGTATGGCGAGAGCCGCGAATATCTTAGTGGATAGTCTGAAAGCCCATGGGGTCGATCGGGTTTTTTGTGTGCCCGGCGAGAGTTATCTGGGCGCGATCGACGCGCTCTTTGACGCACCCGAGATAGATGTGGTTACCGTCCGCCACGAAGGCGGCGGCGGCTTCATGGCCATGGCGGATGCGAAATGCACCGGCAAGACCGGCGTGGAATTCGTGAGCCGCGGGCCCGGTGCGACCAATGCCTCCATCGGTGTGCACGTGGCTCAACAAGAAGGCGTGCCGATGATCCTGTTCATCGGTCAGGTGGCAAGGGAAGACATCGGCCGGGGCGCGTTCCAGGAAGTGGATTACGTCCAGACCTTCGGCGACATGGCCAAATGGGTCGTGGAAATCAGGGACGCGGATAAGCTCGCCGAATCCGTCCGCATGGCGTTTCACATTGCCCAAGAAGGCACGCCCGGCCCGGTGGTGGTTTCCTTGCCGGAAGACATGCTGCTGGACGACACCGACAACGGCGCGCTGGCGCCGGCCCAGGTCTCTTTGCCGCAGCCGGAAATGGCGCAGGTCTCGCAACTGTGCGACATGTTGGCCGGGGCGGAACGGCCGTTGATCATCGCCGGCGGGCAGATCAACCGGGACGAGGGGCGCGATGCGCTGCTCGCCGTGGCGGAGAAATGGAATGTGCCCGTGGCGGCGGCCTGGCGGCGGCAGGACGTGTTCGACCATACGCACCCGAACTTTGTCACCCATCTGGCGTTTAACGCGCCGGTGGCGATCCGCGACACGCTGAACGAGGCCGATCTTGTGGTGGCGCTCGGCACGCGGCTGGGCGACGTGACCACGCAAGGGTTTCAACTGCCCCTCGCGCCGAAGCCGAAGCAGCCGTTGATCCATGTCTATCCCGATCCCTACCATGTGGGCCGCACCTTCGAGACCGAACTGCCCATGGTGGCGGATGCGACGGCCACCTTGAAAGCCATGGCCCAGGTGAATGCACCGGAACCGCCGGCCGGCCGCAAAGCCTGGGTCGAAAAGACCCATGCGTTGGCGGTGGGCAATCTGAGTTGGGATTGGCAGCAGGCCGATGACGGCGTGGTGTTCGGCAATGTGATTGATCACCTGATCGAGGTGATGGACGAGGACGCGGTGACCGCCATGGACGCCGGCAACTTCGCCACCTGGGTCCAGCGCCTGTTTCCCTACACGCCGAAGAATCTTCAGATGGCGGGTTCCGCCGGGGCCATGGGCATGGGCGTGCCGTCGGCGGTCGCGGCGGCGTTGCGGTTTCCGGGCCGCCAGGTTGTTTCCTTCGCCGGCGACGGCGGGTTTCAGATGACCGGTCAGGAAATCTCCGTGGCGGTAGAACGCAATCTGCCGATCCGGTTCATCGTGTCCAACAACGGCAGCCTGGGCACCATCCGCCTCTATCAGGAAAAGGGCTATCCGGACCGGACGCTGGCAACCAACATGACCAACCCGGATTTTGCCAGGTATGCGGAAGCCTATGGGGTGCGCGGCTTCACCATCGCGTCAGACGATGACATCAAGCCGGTGATCAAAGAGGCGTTTGCCGTGGACGGACCGTCGCTCATCGAGGTGAAGACCAGCCTGGAATACATCTCGGCCTTTACCACAATCACCAAATTGCGCGGCGGGTAGTTGCGACTACTCCCACGGCGGCTGGGGAACGGTCTACACAAAAGCCGGCCGCCGGGTCATCCGCCCGATCCAGGCGGTAAGGCCATCAAGTCCCTCCATAATCGTCTCGCCCTCGGGCACTTTGGTCAGATAGACCGCGATGGGGATCATCAAGAAGTCGGCCAGACTGGGATCGTCCCGAGCGAGAAAATCGCTTTCCCGAAGCCGTTTGTCGGTGATCTCCATGGCTTGGCGCGCCAGGGGCACGCCCTCGGCGATGATCGCCTCGTCCGGTTCGCCGCCGCGCATGGGCACGACGATCCGCTGGATCACGATCTTCCGGATGCAGCAGTCATACATGTAATCAATGATGTCGCTGATCCATTGTTCCTGCAGCGCCCGGCCTTTGGCATCCGCCGGCTGGAGAGCCGGTCCGTCAAACGCGTCGTCGATATAGTGCATGATGGCGCTGGATTCGTGCAGGATGAAATCCCCGTGCCGCATGGCCGGAATTTTGTTGAACGGATGCACCGCCAGCAGTTCGTCGGAACCGAAATCGGCACCGACCAGTTCGTGATCAATGCTTTTCTCGGCGCAGGTCATGCGCACCGACCATGTGTAGCTGGAGGGCGCGAAACCATAAATCGTGATGTCGGACATGAGGGTGTCTCCTAAGCAGAGGCCAAAAATTTCTCCAGGCAATCGAGAGAACTGGTCCAGCCCTTGTTGTGATTGTCCCGGCCGTCTTCGGTGTCAAAGCCCGAATGGATCATCACCAAATTGGTTTTACCGTCCCCGGCATCGCTGAGATTGAGGGTCACGGTAGTGACATTTGTGGTGTTGTTGGGATCGCCGTCGACTTCCCAAGCCCAGGTAAAGACCAGCTTCGACGGCGGATCAATCTCGACATACTAGCCTTGGGTCCAATGTTCTTCACCATCATTGTCGGTCATGCAGGTGCGGTAGCCGCCGACCCGGACATCCATCTCGCAGTGCGTGACCTCCACATATTCGGGGCCCCACCATTTGGACAAGTGGGCGGGATCGGTCCAGGCCTGAAACACCAAATCCCGAGGCGCGTCGAAGGTGCGTTCCAGTCGAAGGTAAAAGTCGTTTTCATCGGCCACGTTTTTTACTCCTTGTTCGGCTGGATTTGGATTTTCCTGATTTTGTATTGTTTCCATCGTTCCTGTCTCCTGGTTGTTGGATTTTGTTGAGGTAGTCGGCCAAGGCGCCAAGTTGGTCTTCCCAGTACTTCCGGTATTCATTGAGCCAATCGGACGCCGCTTTGAACCCTTCCGGATTTAGGCTGAGCACCCGGAATTGGGCGCTGGTCTTACGGTCGATCAATTGAGCGCCCTCCAACACCTTGAGATGGCGGGAGATGGCCGGCGCAGACATGGAAAACGGCGCCGCCAAATCGCCGGCGGTGACTTCTCCGTCTTTGGCGAGGCGGGCCAGGATGGCGCGCCGGGTCGGATCGGCCAGAGCGCTGAAGGTTGTGTCGAGGTCAGATTTCATAATTTAAGATAATTATTAATTAACAAAAAAGTTAAATATAGAAAATTACGCCGCCGGTCAATCTTAAAATCGGCCCATGGACTCTGCGTGCCCAGTCGCCATAATCCCGTTAACCGGGAATGCGAGAGGAAGGACTGATCATGAGCAAAGGCACAATCGGGGTTATGAGCCCCGGCGACATGGGCCACGGCGTGGCCGGGGCCATCGTCGAAAAGGGCTATCGGGTGCTGACCCTGCTGAAAGGCCGAAGCGAGATCACGCTGGAGCGCGCCGCCCGCGCCCATATGGAGGATGCGGGTACGCTTGAGGAGCTGGTCGCCCAGTCCGAGGTGGTGCTGTCCATCATGCCGCCGGAACTGGCCTTGAGCTTTGCCAAGGATCTGGCGGTGGCGATGAAGGCCTGCGGCAATACGCCGATCTTTGCGGACTGCAATGCGGTCTCGCCGGGCGCCACGATGGAAATCGCGGCGGTGATGGAAGATGCCGGCGCGACCTTCGTCAAAATAGGGATTATCGGCGGGCGGCCGGGCAAAGGATCCGGCCCCAAGTTTTACGCCAGTGGTTCGGACACGGATAAGCTGGCCTTCCTGGATGGCGACGGGATCAGCTACCGGCCGATGGGCGACGACCTCACCCAAGCGGCCGCGATCAAAATGTGCTACGCCGGGCTGACCAAGGGCACCATGACGTTGCACACGTCCGTGCTGACGGCGGCGGAACTGCTTGGTGTCAGCGATGAGCTTCGCGCCGAGCTGGAGGCCTCCCAACCCTGGCATTGGGACACGATGAACAAGCGAGTGCCGTTCTATGCGGCCGATGCCGGCCGCTGGGCCGGTGAGATGGGCGAGATATCGCGCACTTTCGGCGATGCCGGCGTGACCCCCAACATGCACAAAGGCGCAGCGGATACGTTCCGGCTGTTGGATGAGACGCCGCTCCGGGAGGAAACCCGTGAAACGCTGGATAAAAACCGGACGCTCGATCAGTCCGTGAAAATTTATGCTGATGCGGCGCGGGCCAGAAAATAAGGGAAAAAAGCGGCTGAGTAAGTGATTCACCTGACTTACGAATTTGTCTGACCGGTGTACTTTGTGTGAAGTGCCCTCTGGATTTTTAGCGCATTTTTTGTATTATAGGGAAAATACGTAGGTGCTCGAGGGTTTGCGCCAATTAAGAAGAACGGACTCGGTTGTCTGACAATGAAAATTGCGAGGCCCTTTACATGAATACGAAGACCAGTATCGCCGCGACGGGTGCCATTCTCTTGATTGGCCTCGGCTTTATGTTCTTTTTCTCCGGCCGGCCGGCGATGCAGATCGGCACGGTGATCATCACCCTGATTGCGATGGTCGTTCCCTGGGGGCTGAAGAGCCTGACGCGCGGCAATAATAAAAAGGCCGAGCGGCTGGATAATGAGTCCAAGGCGCTGCTGGATTACATCCACGGCAAATTCAACGAGAAGGGCATTCGGGAAATCGGCCGGCATACCCACGGTTTGACAGCCGTGATGATGCTCAAAATGAAACAGGGGGAGATTGAGGGCGAGGAACAACTGATCAAGACTCTGCGCCCCGTCCCATCCGACAAGTTCGACAAAGTCCGGGACATCAAGTATCTGGCCGCCACGCTTACCAGCTATTACCTGACGGCGGATGAAAATTCCGAGACCCGGCTGCGGTTAAATCAGTTCATCAAAGGTGAATACGGCGGTCAAAGCGCTTAGCCCGCACGACACCCCGCTTCCTCATTTACGTACCCCACTTTCGGAAATTCCGTATTCGACGGGATTCCCGCCCGGACTAAAATCGCGCTCATAATAATATCAATGGGGCTCTTGGGGGGGGGGCTCCATGAAAGTATTTGCACGAATTGGGTTGAGCGTGTTGATCGTGCTCGCCGCCGGTGTGGCCGTTTTGGTTTTCTGGGAACGGCCCGTCATGCAAGGGATTTCCGGATTGGTCGGTCTGGCCATGCTGGCGCCGGTTTGGATGGTGAAAAATCTCGACATCGCCGGCAGCCTGAAAAGCGCCAATCATCCATCCCGGGTCGACGGGGAGGCCAAGGCGCTCCTCGACATGATCCATGCCAAGTTTAACGATCGTGGCATTGAAGAGATCAGCCGCCAGACCCAGGGCTTTATCGTGGCCGCCATGCGCCGGATGAAAAACGGCCAGATCAACGACGAGAAAAAACTGATGAAACTTCTCAACCCGATCCCGGCCTCACAGTTCGCCCGGGCGCGGGATGTGAAGTTCCTGGCCGCAACCGTCGCCAGCTATTACTTCCGCGCGGATGAAGACACCGACTTCGGCTACAAGACCCGGACCAGGGTGAACAACTTCATCGCCGGGGTGAACGACACCAGCCTTTAAAATTTACGCGGCGTTGCGCCAGCGCTTGGCAATCCGTTGCGCGCGCAGCTTGGCGAACAGTTCGATAATCTCTTCCGCTTCCACGCCGTCGCGCTCCATCAGCAGTTTGACGGTTGCGTCTTCCAACAGGGCGTCGAGGCCGAGCTCGTTTTCTTTGGGGCGATTGGTATTCAGAATGTTTTGGGACATAGTCATCATTACTCATTAGCGATTTGATCCCAGGCGCTTTTATAAAGGCGGTGTGTGACGTCCCCATGACACGGACATGACGACAATACGTCAGGGTTGATTACCTTTTCATAATTGCGTAATATATAGTCATTAATATAGATGATTATAAATTAATCAATATGTGGGCAGGATAAGGTGTAAATCGTCAACTAATTGATTTTGTTAATTAAAAACAGCCCCTGAGTAAGAAATATAAAAAGGAGAAACGCCATGCAGTACGGATTACCCAATATCGTTGGATATCGGATGGACCGCCAAGGCAATCTCCATATCTGCGAAGTCGGCAATAAGGAGCGCCCGGCCACGCGGGAGGAGATCAATTATCTCCTGACCGAGCGGCCCGACCTTATTCTACAGCTTGCTCTGCAGGCGTATTAAACCGGCCGATTTCCCGCCGCTCAATTCTCGATTATTTGGAACCGGGCGGGCCCTGGAACTCCCACGTGTGTCCTTCCGGGTCCAGCACGAAGAGCTGAGGCTCGCCGATCACGTTGGACATTTCTTCGTACTCCACGCCGAGTGCTTCCATGCGCGCCCGGAACGCGTCGACGTCCTTGATGCGCCAGGCGGTGTGGCGGCCGGCGGGCTGCACGCCGGCGTCCTTGCCGGGCACGTAAGTCTCGTCATTGGCGATCAGGTGAAACTGCACCGTGTCCTCTTCGTCGCCGAGCCAGGCGCCGCGGCCAAGTTCGTCGAGCGCCGGCGGCCGGGGCAGGATTTTGAGGCCTAACACATCGCAATAGAACTTGATGCATTCATCCAGCTTCTCGTCGGACACGGGAATGCCCTCGTGGATGCTTCCATTGAATCCGAAATTGGGAATATCGTCCGGCATAGGTGCTCCTCCTGATCAGGTGGGGGATTTTTGCATATCCGGCGCACGAAGCAAGTGCGGCGCGCCATAATTATCCATCACATGGATCGGATCGCGGAACTTCTTCAGCGCCGCATCCGCGTCCTTGATCCGTTCGTGTTCAATATAATAGCCGAGCCGCCGGCTATGGGCGACGATCTCCCGGCCGAAGGCGAGCCGGGCCGTCTCGAACGCGGCCAAGCCCCTCTTCAGCTCACCGTGCGCCGCCAGATTGTCGGCCAGCGCCGCTGCATCCAACGCCGCCTTGGTGATACCGCTCGCCACATGAGGCCGGGCAATGAACGCAGCGTCTCCGATGATCGCCACCCGGCCAAAGACCAAACGGTCACTTTCCATATCCGAGATGGCTTGCAGGAGCGGCTGGGGCGCGCGGATCACCGGCTCGGCCACCGTCTCCCAGAACTCGGCCGCCGCGTCCGCCCTCATCTGCTCGATAAATTCGGGCCGGATCAGAGGCGGCGGGATAGCGACGCCGTGATATTTGCCGCTCGCATCGGTGAACATGTCGCGGAGCGCGTCGTCGGACGCAGTGGGCCGGTACCAGATGAAATAGAACCGCTGCGCGTCATCGCCGGTGGTGCCTTCCGCGCCCGGCACCTCCATCGTGAGCATGAAGCCGCTGTCGATGAAGGAAAAGATGATGTGATCGTGGACGACCTTCTGCGCGTCGCCTTTGACCAAGTTGCCGTCGACGATGCCCCGCCAGGCCACATACCCCGGAAACTGCGGCTGTACCTCGGGCTGAAACTTTTGCCGGATGGCGGAGGTGTTGCCGTCGGAGGCGACCAGCAGGTCCCCGGTCTTCCGGGAGCCGTCGGCAAAGATCGCCGTGACGCTCTCGGTGTCCTGCTCGATAT
>JAYQGD010000080.1:0-8796 GCA_038140415.1 Rhodospirillaceae bacterium | reverse complement strand
AACCCATGCCTGAAGTCATTTTCAATGGTCCTGATGGACGCCTTGAAGGCCGGTACCATCAGAGCAGAAATGCCGATGCTCCTATCGCCATCGTCCTGCATCCCAACCCGCTACACGGCGGCAATATGAACAATCGCATCGTGTATACGATGTACAATTGCTTCGCGGACCGCGGATTTTCCGTGCTGCGCTTCAATTTCAGAGGCGTTGGCCGGTCCCAAGGCGTGTTCGACAGCGGTATTGGTGAGTTGAGCGACGCGGCCTACGCATTCGACTGGATTCAACAGATCAATCCGAACAGCCCGTTCTCCTGGATCGGCGGCTATTCCTTCGGCGCGTTGATCGCCATGCAGTTGATGATGCGCCGGCCCGAGATCGAGGGGTTTATCTCGATCTCACCGCCGGCTCACTCGGAAGACTTCTCGTTCCTGGCCCCCTGCCCGTCCTCCGGATTGATTGTGCACGGCGACGCCGATGAACATGTCCCGTCTGACGCGGTGCAAAAACTGGCCAACAAGCTTGATGGCCAGAAGAACATTTCCGTCGCCATGGATATGATCAAGGGCGCCAACCATTTCTACCAGGACAAGTTCGAAGACCTGTCTAAGTCCATGGGCACGTACCTCGATACGGCGCTTAATCCGCCGGAAGAAAAGCCTAAATCAAAGAGGAAAAAGAAAGCCTAGCCGCGCTGTACGGGTCGAACCGGACCCCGCCGGTCGTCGGCGCCGGGACCTTTGTTGTGCCAGGATAGCTCAGCGGCAACCCCAAATGTGAGCGCACGGCCAGGAAAGCAAAGGCCTGCGCCTCGACCGCATCACCGTTCCAGCCCACCGCCTCTGCCGTGTCGATATCCGCGCCAAGGGCTTTGCGCAATTCTCCGATCAGCCAACTGTTTTTGCGGCCGCCGCCGCACACAATCCAGCGGTGCGCCGGCGCCGGGAAAAACGTCGTGGCGCGGGCGATGGTTTCCACTGTAAACGCGCCCAGGGTCGCCGCACCGTCTTCCAAGGACAATCCAGCAACCGGCGACGGATCGAAGTCATTCCGGTCCAAGGACTTGGGCGGCAGCAGTTCAAAATAAGGATGCGTCAACAGCGCCGCCAGCGCTTCCCGGTCAACAACTCCGCCGGCCGCCAGCTTGCCGTCATCGTCATAAGGCTGCCCGGTCTTTGCCAGCACCCAATCGTCGATCAAGGCGTTTCCCGGTCCCGTGTCGAAGGCCAATATCGCGCCCTCCCCCTCGCCGCCGATCCAAGTGACATTGCCGACCCCGCCCAGGTTCAACACCGCCGTGGGCCGGGGCATGCCGGCCGTCAAAATCCGATGATAGGCGGGAGCGAACGGCGCGCCTTCGCCGCCTTGGGATACGTCGTTAGACCGAAAATCATTGATCACCGGGACGCCCGTGCGGCTCGCTAACAATTGCCCGTCGCCGATCTGTACTGTCCGCCCTTCGGCCGGCGCATGATCAATGGTGTGGCCGTGAAAGCCGATAAGATCTAGATCATTGGCCGACAGGGAGCCCGCCTTGAGACAGGACGCCACTACATCGGCATGGCGCTCGGTCAGCTCACGCTCCACCTCGCTGCGCCCCTCCCCGATGTCGATCAGGCGCCTCAGACGTGCGCGGAAGTCTTCGGGATAGGTGAACGACTGGAACGCAACCGGATTAATCGTCTCGTTCCCGTCCGTCCGGACGATGGCCGCATCGATCCCGTCCATGGACGTGCCGCTCATCAACCCCAGCGCGGTGAAAATCTCTTTCGCCATTGGAAATTCCGGCCCCGTCTCACAATTGTACCCAATGTCCGATTGTGCTAAACGACCGGTCTTCCGGCAAGGATCGGAATTCGCGTGTTTCAGGAGATAAGCAGCCTTGGCCAACTACAAGTCAGACTTTGTGCAGACCGTGACCGAACGGGGGTTTTTGCACCAGTGCACCGATATTGAGGCGCTGGACGAAAAAGCCGCGACGGAAACCATCACGGCCTATATCGGATTCGACTGCACCGCGCCGAGCCTGCACGTGGGCAGCCTGCTGCCGGTGATGCTGCTACGCTGGCTGCAGCAGACCGGGCACCAGCCGATTGTGCTGATGGGTGGCGGCACAACGAAAGTCGGCGATCCGTCCGGTAAGGATGAAAGCCGCCAGCTTCTGACCGTCGAAAAAATCAACGAGAATATGGAGGGGATCAAATCCATCTTCTCCAAGTACCTGACCTTCGGGGACGGCGCTTCGGACGCGGTCATGGCTAACAACGCCGATTGGCTGGACGAACTGGCCTATATCGATTTTCTCCGGGACTATGGCCCGCACTTCACCATCAACCGCATGCTGACGTTCGATAGTGTGAAGCTGCGCCTGGACCGGGAACAACCCCTGACCTTCTTGGAGTTCAACTACATGATCCTCCAGGCCTATGACTTCCTGGAGCTCTCCAGGCGCTACAACTGCACCATGCAGATGGGCGGCTCCGACCAGTGGGGCAACATCGTGAACGGTGTCGAGCTGGGCCGCCGGGTCGACGCCAAGCAACTGTTCGGCCTGACCAGTCCGCTGCTGACCACGTCGTCGGGCGCCAAGATGGGTAAGACCGCCGCGGGCGCGGTTTGGCTTGATGAACAGCAGCTCTCGGCCTACGAGTTCTGGCAGTATTGGCGGAACACCGAAGATGCGGATGTCGGCCGGTTTCTTAAGTTGTTCACCGAGTTGCCGCTGGACGAGATCGCCAAGCTGGAAGCCCTGGACGGCGCAGAGATCAACGAGGCCAAGATCATCCTGGCCAACGAAGTGACCGGCATGTGCCACGGCGCTGATGCAGCGGCGGCGGCGGCGGAAACCGCGCGTCAGACCTTTGCCGACGGCGGTGCGGGTGAAGACCTGCCGACGATTGAAGTGGCGGCCGCCTCATTGGATGACGGCATTCCCGCCTTTGAATTGTTTCATCAGGCCGGGCTCGCCGAGTCCAAGGGCAAGGCGCGGAAACTCATTCAAGGGAATGGCGCGCGGGTAAATGATGCGCCTGTCAGCAACGAGATGCAGACGGTTTCCAGCGCCGACATTAATGCGGACGGCGTCATCAAGCTCTCCGCCGGCAAGAAGCGGCACGTGCTGGTCAAATCGGTTTAAATCGCCGGAAGACTATTTTGCCGTATCGGCCCCGGGAACATTGGGCTGAGGCGCCTCTCCGGGCCCTGGCTCCTTCACATCGAACACATCAAAAATGCGCCGGAAAATGCCGGGGGTCAGTGCGGTCAGCGGATTGGCGGTGATCTCCGGGTCCTTCACATCCCCCTTCATGGTGTATTCGGCCGCAAACACGCCGCCGCCCTTTTCACCGGCGGAGAAGAACACACCCAACAGGGGGATGATGCCCAACAGGCTGTTGAGTTTGTCCAAGGGCGCGATCGAGCCTTTGACGTCGATCAGGTCGGCCTTGGTATCGACCGTGCCGCTGGCGGTAATCCCCAGATTAAAGCCGCCGGCCTTGCCGTCTTTAATCTCGATGACATGATTTTCCAGGGTGAACGGTAGGTTCATCTGCTGGAATGACAGGCCCGTACCGGTCAATCCATCGGGAATGCCGACGATGGAAGCAACCCCCAGCAGGCGCGCCATGACCGGTGCGTCGATGAGGCGGAAACTCTCGATGGCCACGCTGCCGGAAACTTTTGAGCGGGGCGTATCATCTTCGAACTCCGCCCTCAGCCCAAGCTGTCCGCCAATAATATTGTCATAAATATCGAACACTTTGAGCATTTCACCGGCGTCCCGCGCGGCTACCTGGAGGACGCGCTTACCGTTTTGAGGCAGCATTTTGACCACCAAAGACCGCTGATTCGGCAACCGCGCGTCCAGCGACATCCTGCGCCAAATTTGACCGCTCCGGAACAACTCACCCCGGACGTCCGTCAGAGACTTTCCGGGATACAATTGTACATTGCCGACATTGAGGTCGATCCGAACGGGGGGCGTGTTCCGCCGCTCCTCCGCATCGTCGGTTTCATCTTCCAAGAGCGCGACGAGGTCCAGCCGGTCTCCGGCAATAGACACCTGCCAGCCGCCTCCGGCCGGGCGGAGGCTGCCGCCAAGGTCATTCCCGCCGAAGCGGACTTTCCCCAGTGCGATCTCCTTTAGACCGCCGTTCGGCGCCATCTGCGCGGATGCTTCGACTTCAAGTCCGCCGCCATTCAACCGGATTTCCGGAATACTTGTCACCCTGCCGTCAATAAGTTGGGCCTTTATTTCGGCCGCCGATTGAACCTTCGGCGATTTGCGCCAGGCAAATTCCGGAATGGCCAGATTTGTCTGGGAGAGATTCAGACGTGCTGATACGGCCCCCTTTTCCTGCTGATCGAAATCCACGTCCACATCGGCTTGAACCGGGCCGGAAATGTAGTCGGCCAGCACGGGGACATTCTCCAGGAACAACAGCCTGCGCCAGTCACTCTCTGACAATCTGGCGCGAGCCATATAGCTTCGTTTCACTGGCGCGTTGTCGGCAAAATTTTCCCGCCAGGACAGCGTGGAGTTAATACCGGCCAGTTTGGCCTTGCCGACGACATCAAGCTTTTGGTTGTCGGCAGTGACAGTGAATTCGCCGCCGGTGATATCCAGACCGGCAATAAACTCATCCATGGCGACGTTCTTCAATTTGGCGCCCGCCTGAACTTTGACAGAATCTTGGGTCATTGCCCGCTCCAGCAGGAAGTTCAGACTAAGACGACCGGTCGCCTCGCCTTTCGCATTTTCTGTTTCGAAGCCGACGGCTTCAGCAAACTTCAGGGGTTCATGATCAATCAGTTTCAAGGCATTCTGCACGCCGCCCCTGAAGCGCAGCTCGATATCCGCGAACTGATCGAACTTGTCCAAGTCTGTGAACAGGACTCGTCCCCCGGTCACTGCCAAACCGGCGACTACACCTTCATCAATATTGATTTCAAAGCTCTTCTGATCAAATTTTGCCCGGCCATGAGCGTTCGTCGCTTTTGGCATCGGAGAGAGATAGTCGACAGTCATGTCGCTGAGGAACATATCCCCAATCAGCGAATCCACCTGAAAACCCAACCCTTTGGCCCACCGCCCGGTGAGTTTGGCCCGGGCCAGCGGCATCTCGCCATCAGTGATATTATTCTTTATCCAGCTTCGGGTCAGTTCACCCCAGGCTTCCGGCCATAGCCGCTCAAACGTGGCAACTTTGACATCCTCAACCTCGCCGCTGGCGACGAGCGAGTACTGACCGGCGATCTCGTGAACAATGGCGTCCATTCGCGCTGTGGCAATACCAAGGTCGGCCGTCATCCGGCGCAACTGGAACCGGGAGGTTGGAATTGTAAAACTCCCCGCCGCCTTGATCCGCTGTACAGGAAAAGCATGGTTAACCGGATCGGGAAGCCGGAGCTCTCCCTTCTCACCAAAATCCAGAGTGAGATCGCTCATCTCCACATGCTCGCGGGTAGAGTCATAAGAGCCTTCGAAATTCGCGGATTGAATATCCAGGACAATTGGATTTTGAAGCGGCAATTCGACCGTGCCGGCGCCGCCCCGAACCTTAAACTTTGTCTCCACCACCGAACCATCCCGCCGGACCACGAGATCGGCCTGGCCGCGTAAGGGCAGGTTCAGGTTCTTAAAAACTTCAAATTGCGGCGAAATCGACGCCAGAGACGCCAGCGCCACATTGCTATATGTCACGGACAACGGGATATTTGGATCGGAGGGCGAAAACGAACCTCTCACAGCCAACTTGGCCGTTTTCCCGCCGAGACGGATATCCAGATCCGCCCAGCCGCTCAATCCTTGTTCGTCGCGAGACAATGACATATTCGCACGGGGCGCCCGCCAGACAACGCCCAGCTTACGATCATCAATCAGCAAAGAACCGTTCACGATCTGCAAGCGGGTCAGAAACCCGAACTGCCGCTCCCTGTCCGGGGTAAGGAACAACTCGCGAAAGAACCGTTGAGAAAACTCATTGCCGGACTGATCGCCATCGCCCATCCCGACATCAAGCGATCCGTCAAACCGCCGCACCACCCGAAGCGATGGGTTAAGAACCGATAGGCTTTGCGGGACGATGTTGCCGCGCAGCAAACTCCTCGCGCTCAAGGCGACCGATAAGTCGGGAATTTGCGCCACCAAATTGCCCTCAGCGTTCAGAATCCGGGCGCCGACCAGGCGAATATCCACAGTCCGGTCGCCACCAACCCAGGTCAAAATCGTATCATCGACGTCAATCTGGAACGACTTATTGCTGTCGCTCAGCGCACTTTCAAAGTAGGGAGTAAGAAATCCTATTGACAAGGGGCCTGATGTCAGCCGCCAGGCCACGACGCCGGTAAGGATCACCAAGCCGACGACGAGAACACCCATCAATTGGAAAGTCCAACGAAGGGTTCGTCTCAGTGCGCGCCGCTTGGGCTGTGGTTGGGTGCTATCTTCTTTCATCTCGACCTAGGCTATGGCGGGGCTAGAGAACATTTTATCGTCGACCGCAGGTTTTCTTGACCACAAAGAAAGGTTCAAGCAGTCTGCTCGCAAAAGAACGGTCTGCCATGCCACCACCTGATCTTATCGTTAATCACCCCCGGCTTCCAGTTGCCGCCGACCCTGATCACGCCCTAATCGGGTCGGAGCGGCTGAACCAGGCAGTGGGTCAATGCGAAGACGAAACACTGAGGACCCGTTTTGACTCGGTTCTGGCGGACGGAGAGAAAAGAAACTTTATTGACGCCGTGTTCGGCGCGTCCTCCTTCCTGACTCAAAGCGCCATCTCTTGCCCGGTGGAATTCGTTTCCATGATCGAAAACGGACCGGATCAAGTTCTGGCGGATTGCTTCGCTGCGCTGACCTCCGAAGATCTGTTGTTGTCCGACGAATCTTATGCCGCCAAACGTTTACGAAACCTAAAAAGACTGGCCTCCGTCGCCATTGCCTTGGGCGATCTTTCGGGCGCATTCGAACCGGCGGAAGTTACCACCCACATCAGCAGGGTCGCCGGCGACGCGGTGCGGGCCGCGACCTGGGTGCTGCTGCGTAAGTACGCCAAGCTGGGCGCCTTCTCGCTGCCTGATGAGACCGATCCGGAGACGGGTTCCGGCTTTATCGTTTTGGGCATGGGAAAGCTCGGCGCGTATGAACTCAACTACTCAAGCGACATTGATCTGATGGTGTTCTACGACCGCGACGTCATCGACACCGACAATCCCGACAACCTGAACCGGCAGTTCGTGCGGCTCACCCGCGATTTGGTCACCATGCTGTCGGAACGGACGGCGGACGGCTACGTCTTCCGCACAGATTTGCGCCTGCGTCCAGATCCGAGCTCCACGCCGCTGGCCATGTCGGTGGATGCGGCGGAGACGTACTATGAAAGCATGGGACAAAACTGGGAACGCGCTGTGATGATCAAGGCCCGTCAGATCGCGGGCGACACAGTGGCCGGGGAATTGTTCCTGCAACGTCTTCAACCCTTCGTCTGGCGCAAAAATCTCGACTTCGCCGCCATTGAGGACATCCATTCCATCAAGCGGCAGATCAACTCTCACCGGGGCAGCAGCGCCATCGCCGTCGAGGGGCACAATGTCAAACTGGGCCGCGGCGGCATCCGCGAGATCGAGTTCTATGCACAAACCCAGCAGCTTATCTGGGGCGGGCGTGATCCCGACTTGCGCGAACAAACGACCTCCGGCGCCTTGCTTCGTTTGGTCGAGGCCGGTCACGTTGAACCAGAAACCGCTGCCGATCTTACCGAGACCTATTGGTATCTCCGTACCGTTGAGCACCGGCTGCAGATGTTGGAAGACCAGCAAACCCACACGTTACCCGAGACTCCGGAAGACATAACGAAATTCGCCGCCTTCATGGGCCACCAGAACGTTGAAACGTTCCGCGAAGAACTCCTATTCCACCTGCGCCGGGTCGAGACGCACTACGCCCATCTGTTCGAAGAGGCGGCCGAACTGAGTCATGCCGACGAGGTCGGCGGCAATCTGAGCTTCACCGGCAGTGATGATGACCCGGATACGGTTCAAACCCTAACCCGTCTTGGATTTGATAACCCGTCCCTGGTGATTGAAACGGTACGGGGCTGGCACCGGGGCCGTTATCGCGCCACGGCGACCGAGCGGGCCCGCCAGATCATGACGGAACTGGCGCCGGAACTGATCGCCGTGTTCGGGGCTACACCCGATCCCGACGGCGCGTTTCGGCGGTTCGATGCGTTTCTCTCGGGCCTGCCATCGGGCATCCAATTGTTCTCTCTTTTTCGCGCCCATCCGCCGCTGCTCAGCCTCCTGGCCGAGATCATGGGCAGCGCGCCGAAACTGGCCGAGCATCTGGGACGTCATCCCAGTTGCCTGGACAGTGTTCTTGAACCTGATTTCTATGAACAACTTCCGCCCTTGGAAGTATTGGGCGAGGAACTGGACGGACGCTTGTCACGTAACACATATTTTGAAGAAGTGTTGGACACTGTCCGCATCTGGAGCAATGACCGGCGATTGCAATTGGGCGTGCAGGCGCTCAAAAACCTCTCGGACTGGCAAACCATCTGCCGGGGGTTCAGCGATATCGCCGAGACGTCTCTCACCCGCCTCCAAGCCAAAGTGGAAGAAGGGTTCCAAGCCCAGCACGGCAACGTTCCCGGCGGCGACTGGCTCATCCTGGCTATGGGCAAACTGGGCGGCCGGGAGATGACCCCCGCGTCCGATTTGGATCTGATTATCGTCTATGATCATGACGAGGACGCCAGCCAATCGGATGGAGAAAAGCCGCTCTCTGTCGGACAGTAC
>JAYQGD010000079.1:0-8959 GCA_038140415.1 Rhodospirillaceae bacterium | reverse complement strand
GCAGCTGATCATGGTGTCGGGTTTCGATAAATACTTTCAGATTGCGCCATGTTTCCGCGACGAGGATGCGCGGGCGGACCGCTCGCCGGGCGAGTTCTATCAGTTGGATGTCGAGATGTCTTACTGCACCCAGGATGATGTGTTTAACGCGCTGGAGCCGGTATTGGGTGGAGTCTTTGAGGAGTTCAGCAACGGTCGCAAGGTGACCCCGGCGCCATTCCCGAGAATAGCATATGCTGACTCCATGCGTTGGTACGGCTCGGACAAACCCGACCTGCGCAATCCGCTGAAGATGAGCGACGCCACGCATATCTTTGCGGGTTCCGGATTCAAGATTTTTGCCGGCATGATCGAGCATGACCCGAACGTTCAAGTCTGGGCGATTCCCGCGCCGACGGGCGGCAGCCGGGCGTTTTGTGATCGCATGAATAGTTGGGCGCAGGGTGAAGGCCAGCCTGGTCTCGGCTACATCTTCTTCCGGGATGGGGAAGGGGCCGGTCCGCTGGCTAAGAATATCGGTCCTGAGCGTACAGAGCAGCTCCGTTCCGAATTGGAGTTGAGCGATGGCGACGCTGTCTTCTTCGTCGCCGGTCTTCCCAAAGAGTTTGCGGCATTTGCCGGTGCTGCCAGGACCAGGGTCGGTGAGGAACTGGATCTTTGTGAGAAGGACGTGTTCCGGTTTTGCTGGATCGTCGACTATCCCATGTATGAAATGGATGCGGACAGCGGCAAAATTGAATTCAGCCACAACCCGTTTTCCATGCCGCAAGGTGGACTAGAAGCGCTTGAAGGCCAGGATCCGCTGGACGTATTAGCGTTCCAATATGATATCGTCTGCAATGGTGTCGAACTTTCGAGCGGCGCTATCCGGAACCACCGGCCTGATATCATGTACAAGGCCTTTGAAATTGCCGGCTACGATAAATCCGTGGTTGAGACAGAGTTCGCGGGCCTCCTGAACGCATTCAAGTTTGGGGCTCCTCCGCACGGCGGCTCCGCCCCAGGCATTGATCGGATTGTGATGCTGCTCGCCGATGAACCCAATATCCGTGAGATTATTGTGTTCCCGATGAACCAGCAGGCCGAAGATCTGATGATGAATGCGCCCGCAGAAATCACCGATGACCGCTACAAAGAGCTGCATATTAAAAAGGATCTGCCAAAACCCAAGAAACGAGCAGACTCCGACAGTGTTGCGGACGACGGGGCTAATTAGTCCGAGCGGATTTGACCGCTAACCGATTTTTATCTGACGCCCTTCAGGCTCAACGGCGGAATATTTTGTATCCGATCTAGTCTCGGCTGATACCTCTGATGGGGCCGCTCCGGCGCTCGTGGCTTACGAATAGATTTGAGCAGGTCCAAGGTGGCTTGAGCCCGTTGAATGACTCGTTCGTCTTCGGGGCAGTGAGTGCGTTCGAAGTTGACTCGTTGCCGCCAAATCGCGATGTAGTCGCGCGGTAAATCTGGTTGCGCTTTTTCACCGGTGAGGGCGCCGATGGTGCTTTCGAAATTTGGCATCAGTTCGGACTGGAACGCTAGTTCCGTGTACTGCTCCTGCGATAAAAATCCCGCCGAATACAAATCGAAGCTCAAGTTGACCATCTGGCGCGGCGTCATATGCCGCACATCGTACTCGGCCGCGATTTCCATAAGTTCCGGAGGCAGAGACTTGTAGATTTCGAAATCCGGCTCGTCATCCAATGAGCCGGGCTCAAACACGCTCGGCAGTCCCTGATCAAGAGTGTCTTCCCGCGCTTCGGTTTCGTTTCGAACGAGTTCCAAATAAGGTTCAGAGGGCATTATATCCTCACTTCCGGCGAGCCGATCGTCCCAGCGCCACACATCGCGCAATTCAGCACTGCGCTTTGCCGACGCCGTGCTCACGGCTCGTCTCTCCTGGTTGCCAGCCATTCTGTCAGCCCGGCGTTTCTTTCCGGGTCTTTGATCGAGAAAGAAGCAACCACCGTGCCAATATTAAAAAATTATTAATTTCAATAGGTTGGCGCGCTTGAATGACATGCCGGACAAGGATAACTAGGCAGAATTCCATAATACCCGGCAATTTTGGCCTGCGTTCAATCCGCTGAGTTTGGCCAGAACAATCGCTATTTATTGAACGATCGACATTGAATCCCGCTGGATATTTAACGGCTTGGCGTTAGGATAATGTGGCTACATGACGCCCAGCCGGGCCGGAATCAATTTTATGAATTCTACGCTCAATTTTAAGCTCCTGCCTCTCGGCTTCGTTGCCGGTATTTTAGCGTTTGGCTGTGCCGGATTAGCCGGGGCCAAGCAACTGCAGTCTCACAAGGCCATGTATAGCATGGCACTGGGCACTGCCGAAGAGACCGGCGCGCCCTCTGGCATTCGGGGGGTTATGACCTATGAATTTAAAGATCAGTGCGAGGCTTGGAGCGTCAGCACCAAGGTTTATCTCCGGCTTCAGTTTGGCAATGGCCCGGAGGTCGAAAGCGTGCGAAAAATTGCGACCTGGGAAGCGAAGGATGGTTTGAGTTTTAGATTCCGAGTTCATGAAACTAACGCAAAGAAGCAGGTCCAACAAATCAAAGGCGTTGCAATCATTGAAGGTGATGATGGCGCCGGGGTCGCGGAATATACGGCGCCCGTCCGACAGAAAGTCACCCTGCCGAAAGGGACCTTGTTTCCGACGGCACATATACAAAAATTGATCACCAGCTCCCGCAACAATGAGACTCATCTCGGCCGCCATTTATTTGACGGGTCTTCGATGGATGATCCTTTTTTGGTGAGCGCCGTTATTGGTAAGGTGGTGGTCGATCCACCTCTAAAGGCGAGTGTTAAAAAGGTTCTCGGTGACATGAAGCGTTGGAATGCGCAGTTGGCCTATTTCCCGGTCAAATCTGCCGCCGAGGTGCCGGACTTCGAGCTTGGGGTGCGCTTTCGCGAGGACGGAATTATCGAAAATATTTCCCAGGATTATGGTTCTTATACTTTAGAAGCGAAGCTAGTCAGGGTTGAGCTTTTGTCGCCAGAGTCGAACTGCGGCCAGTAGCAGAAATTTTCCTAGTCGCGGAGGTAGGTGCGCCCCTTACTGATTGACGGACTCCCGAACTTATCCCGCACTTGTTCCATCGCCGCTTCCACTTTAGCCAAATCTTTTGCAGAGCCGTCAAGCAGGTTGCCCTGATCTGCCAGACTCTCATCTGCAAATTTTGTTACCCCAATGCCAATCAATCTGAACCTGGTGCCGTCAGCTTCCTTTGTCAAAAGGGGCAGCGCCTCACGGTACAACACTTCGGCAATCTGCGTCGGTTCGGATAGTTGGCGTGAGCGCGTCAGTATTCTAAAGCCAGATGTTTTTAATTTGAGGCTGATGGCGCATCCGGCAAGCCCCTTAGCCTTGAGCCGCCGGCTGACCTTCTCGCAGAGCGGCCAGAGCCGGTAACCCAGCGCCTCGGCTGTAGATATGTCTTTGGAAAATGTCGTTTCGGCCGAAATGCTTTTGGCGTTGCCGGCAGGGTCAACCGACCGGGAATCCAGGCCTTGGGATAATTTTGAAAGCCTGGACCCGATTGCGCCGTATCGGGAGATCAATTTCTCGGGTTCAATTTGTCTCAATTGACCTATTGTGGAGATGCCGTCCCGGCGCAGTTTCGCCTGCAAAGATTTGCCGACACCCCAGATGGAACCGACCGGCCGTGGGTTCAGAAAGTCTATCGCCTCCGCCTCTCCGATGACCGCAAAGCCCCGGGGTTTGTCTAGGTCAGACGCGGTCTTGGCCAGGAATTTGTTGTAGCTTAGTCCCACCGACGCATCGACGCCAATTTCCGTTTCAATTCTGCGTACCAGACGTACCAGGGTTTGTGCCGGCACGGCGCCATGTAATTTCTCGGTGCCGCTTAAATCCAGAAAAGCCTCGTCAATAGACAATGGCTCAACCAGGGGCGTGGTCTCCTGCATAAGTTCGCGGATCTCTCGACCGACCCGGCTGTATTTTTCCATGTTGGGTTTGATGATGACGGCATCGGGGCATAGTTTTCTGGCTTGAAACATCGGCATGGCGGAATGCACACCCTTGAGCCGGGCAACGTAGCAGCAGGCTGAAACGACGCCGCGTTGGCCGCCGCCGACGATAACCGGCTTTGTGGCCAAGTTAGGATTGTCCCGTTTCTCGACGCTTGCGTAAAAAGCATCACAATCGATATGAGCGATAGAGAGAGTGAGTAGTTCGTCGTGAGTAAACAACCGGGGCGACGAACAGGCGCTGCACCTTTCCGGAATGCGCTTTGCTTCCGTCAGGTCGCCACAGTTTCGGCAAAGAACATACATCAAGTGGTTTCCGGCGGCGACTTCGCGGGCCAGAGCATTGCGGCGCCACGAACCCCACTGGAGTCTGCATGGTGGTTCTTTAGAAGTTTGGTCGCGCAGTTGTCCGAAAATACCCACTCGGACCAAAGAGCGGGAACGCGCTCATAGAGTTCCTCGATATTCGACAAACCTCCACCCAACACGATGACGTTGGGATCGAGAATGTTGATCACGGATGCCAGGCTTTTGGCGAGGCGTTGATAGTATATTTCCATGGTAGTTGTTGCTGACTTGTCGCTGGCCCGAGAACGCTCAACGACGGTTTCAGCACTAAGCTGAGTACCCTGGGGAATATTGGCGAGGTTCATATAACTCCGGACCAAGCCTCCCCCACACAGGAATGTCTCAATGCAGCCGTGAAGTCCGCAGTAACATGGTGCGCCGGGGCTTTCATCTCCGTCGACTGACGGACCTGGCCAGGGCAGGGGATTGTGGCCCCATTCGCCGGCGATGGCGTTGGCTCCCGTCATGATGTTCCCGTTAATGGTAACTCCGCCGCCAACGCCCGTTCCCAATATCACGCCGAACACGACGTTCACGCCTGCTCCGGCGCCATCGGTAGCTTCGGACACCGTAAAACAATTTGCATCGTTGGCCATACGAAGTGGCCGGTCCAAAGCGTTTTGAAGATCGTTGTAAAAAGGTTTGCCGATTAACCAGGTTGAATTGGCGTTCTTAACCAAGCCCGTGGCGGGGGAAATGGTGCCCGGAATACCAATTCCCACCTGTGTATCCAGCGGTAAGTCGAATTTCGCGACGAGTTCGCACACAGAACTGATCGTTTTTCGATAATCTCCTTGGGGCGTGGCAATTCGTTGGCGTCCCAACTCTTCGCCTGTGTCAGCTAGTGCGACGGCTTCAATCTTCGTGCCGCCTAAATCAACGCCGATGCGCATTGCGCCGATATCCATCCAAATGAATTTGTACGGGCAATTCTCGCGATTGCGGCGATGGTTGGCAACTCAAGGTATTGGCATTGGGAGCCGGAATGGCGATCACTTACCCCAAAAAGAAAGGATGCGGCTCCACCCAGGCTTGAGCCGCATCCTCGCTCCCCCGAATCCCTTCCGATCTGTACCGGAAGGGGCGCGATAACTGTTACATCAGTTCGTCATGATGAATGACTGGCCGAAATTCTCCATTGATGAACCGGGCGCCCGGAAACTTGGTTTCCTCTTCCGGCGGCGTCAGCTCCATAATTTTGTGAATCGTACTGTTGATGAACTGCATCTCGGCAATCCGATGTGCGATCAATTCACTTGACGCTGATACCATTCCAATTCGTGTCTCTTCCGGCGAATCGTGTTCCGTATAATAGACCGTGTACATAGCACACCCCCGAATAACTCAACTCCGCTGTTTCCCTGGTGTCTGGCCCCATTCTTTTTCGATGGGGTCACTTGTACGAAGCCTCTTTACATTTTCGCTTGACTCCCCACGACCCAAGCATTGCTGTTTATAAAATCAAATGATGGTACCTGTCAACAAGGTTTCTACATTATTTTGTATATTATACCGTATATTGTTGCAAAAATGAATCACTATAGAATCTAAAAGTCTAATGTTTTGATCCTACCGAATACCCGCTTGTAGAGGATAAACATACTATATTGGAAATTTTTACAAACTTGTTCCTAATTTTGTAAATAAAAAACCTTTGTAAAATAAAGTATTTCTCTGCATATATCCAAAAAATCAGAATCAAAATGTTGAGAATCAAATATTAACCGCTAGCCTATAGATTCGTGCCGACAATATTCACGAGCAGCTATTTAAACTCGACTCTTGCAAAAATCTGGCAAGACTCTCCACAAGTCATACCTTAGTCAAATTCCACAATATATTGAAGAATTACTTTATATGTTGCCGAGATGTGGGGGAGACGAATGATTGCGCCAGTCTCCCATATTTTGATGACCTCTATCTAAATCATTTAGCAACCAATTTAGTTCATTAAGGTATGTGCAATGGCGCAAATTCAAAACGATGCGCCTGAATGTGGTGGATCACATACCGGTTAAGGTCGCCAAATGAGCGAACCAACGGTTTTTAAGGGCGTTTAACACATGTCAAATTCGCTAGGTTTTTCCCAAGACGGACTTTCTCTGGCACTTACTCTCAGAAACCAATATCAAGACCATCAGCCGTTAACGGTTCCGGGTGATGACGACAAGCTTTTGATGCCTGAGCATCTGCTCAACCGGAATATAGACTTACAAGGGTATGAAGACCCGCTGCCCTTGGCCATGGTCGCTACGCGCGATCCGGACTCGCCCATGTCTGTGGCTGCGGCCGTTCGCATGGGCTCGAGCGCCGAAGATCCACCCTTGGTCAGAGAAGTTTTCGGTATGCTCGGACAGACTTCGAAGCATCCGGTGGTTAAACAGTGTGTCGAGATGGTGACCGAGAGTGCGTTTGATCCTCTCATTATCAGCAAGGTTCACAAAAACGCTGAAAAGTTCGTGGCAGTCAGCCGTAAGCGATACACGGCCGCCCTTCGGCAAAACTTGAAGTCGTTGCTGGAAGGTGATCTAGAAGCCCGGAAGTTTGTGGAAGAGTTTTTTGAGTTGTCTGAAGCTGGCAATTTGCGCGTGGATATCCGGAAGCGATTGATCGTCGGTCTTCTCACGTCCGAGACCATTCGGCCCTCGATCAAGTTCCTGTTTCTGGAAAAGATGGAACGGCTGCCGACAAGTGTGCAAAGAGAGATCATTGCCGAAACGCTTAATGCGCCGGATAAACCGACACTGGAAGCGGTAAAGCAAGAAGTTGCTTGGATTCGACTGGAACTGCCGCCGGTCGTTACCCACTAATACCGTGTTTCGATCTGCCAAAGATGATAGGCATAGGGCTCCAGTCACCATTCGCAGATCGTTACGCTGTTGAGCACATTTTCCTCCATCCAACCCTTCACCGACGTTATCCCCGAACCGGGTGAGCCCTTTCGGATAGCCGACGGTCTCTATTGGGTCCGGATGCCGCTGCCTTTTCAACTCGACCACATCAATCTCTGGGTTATCGAAGAGAAGGGGGGATGGGCTGTCATTGATTCAGGCATTCGCGGCAAGCTCACCAAAGAGGTTTGGGCATCGGTTTTCGAGAAGCTGAACGAGGGATCACATCACAAAGAACCGGTGCGTTTGATCTGCACTCATGTTCATCCAGATCATATGGGCGCCGCCGGCTGGTTTTGCCGGGAGTGGGGCCTTGAGCTGGAGACCACCAAGGGCGAATGGGAAATGGGACAGGTTTTCAGCCGGGAGCGGCCGGAAGCCTATGATGAGTTCCGTGAGTTCTATCATTGGACAGGCTGTTCAACCGAAGAGATCAGTCATATCTCGAAGCATATCCTCGGGTCGCACGTGATGTATGAGACGTTGCCGGATGACTATGTGCAGATCAGGGAGGGTACGCCAATTAAGATTGGCGGGCACGCTTGGCGCATATTTATCGGCCTGGGCCATGCCTTCGAACATGCCTGTCTCTATTGCGAGGAACTGAACATCTTGATTGCCGGCGATCAGGTTCTGCCGCGCATAACACCGACTGTACTGTTGCAGGTGCTGTTTCCCGATGCCAATCCTTTGGCCGACTTTCTGGAGAGCAACGAGAAACTTCGCGCTTTGCCGGAGGATGTTTTGGTTTTACCCAGTCACAATACTCCGTTCCGGGGGCTTCATGTTCGATTGGATCAATTTATCGAGCATCATAGAGAGCGATTAAATGATGCGCTCGCGGCCTGCCGGGAGCCATCGAGTGCGCGTCAAATCGCGGAGCGGATATTTACAATACCGGATGATCCGCATGGCCTCTTTTTTGCCGTAGGCGAGACTTTGTCACATCTGCGCTACCTTGAAAGGGAAACGCGTCTGGTGGTCGGCAGAGACACCGATGGTGTTGCTCATTACACTGCGGCTTAAAGACTGACGTTTCTATTTAACGGGGAGGCGGCTAAAACCCGTAATTCATGCCAGCCGAAATTTTTGACATAGCGCTTCTTATTGCGGGCATAGTGGCCGTGGTGAGCGGATTGATTCAGGGATATTCCGGTTTTGCCGGCGCTCTGATCATGGTCCCAATTCTTGCCTCCGTCATGAATCCAATTGATGCCGTCGCCATTGCGATGGTCGCCGGCTTGGCCGGAAACGCGACAATTACGGCACATGCCGCCAAAAGTGCGGAGTGGCGGGAGACCGGGTCCGTGTCGGTCGCCATCGCGGTTTCCATTCCGGCCGGACTATTGTTCTTGGTGTCAGCTGAGCCGGAGATCATTCGCCTAGGCATGGGCATCTTTACTCTGCTGGCGGCTTTTCTGCTGATGTCCGGATGGCAATACCGTGGAACCAGGGGGATAGCTTCAGGCGTGGTAGTCGGCGCGACCAGCGGTCTGATTGTCGGGGCGTTCGGTGTTCCGTCAGGGCCGGTTTTTGTGGTTTATTTTTTGTCGTCTCCTTCGCCGGTGCACGTTCAACGCGCCAACATCGTGATCGCCGTCACGGTGGTTTTGACGGTAATGGTGATTGGACTAGCGATAGAAAGAGCCTATACGGCGGAGATGCTCTGGCGGCTGATCATTGTGGCGCCGCTTTATCTTGTCTCGACC
>JAYQGD010000078.1:0-8970 GCA_038140415.1 Rhodospirillaceae bacterium | reverse complement strand
CATGTGGACTGTATTGAAGTTGAACTATTTCCTTGATGTCGTCATCACGTAGCGTACCGATACCGCCTATATTCAGGGTGCGATTTTGTTCGTCGGCCAGACTCGAGCCTGCGGCGGAGGTGCCTCCGGAAACTTCTTTCCTTGGCGTTATACCCTGAGCCTCAACCAGCGGCTCCGGGAGTACGGACGCTTCATATATGCAATTGTCGAACTGATCGCCAGGATCTGGTAGAAGTGCCCCAGAGAGTCTTTTTGCCTTTCCAAGATCAAGTTCCTGGCAATTTTTTGATAACGCAAACAGACTTTCCAACTTGCCACGCATAAGCCCGTTGATGGGTGAGGCTGCAATGGCATTGTGTAGGAACGTATTCAATTCATCATCTTCAAGATCACAGTCGATTTCCACAGAGAGTTCGACCGGCAACGCACCACCAACCATCGTTCGCTGCGGCATGGACCCATTCATTGTGTAATAATTGTCTTGGATCAGACGCAATTTGTGGATGGTGACAGTTTGTTGTTCTGCCAGGGCCGTAATCTCGTTCATATAAGAGGCAATCATTCCAACGGTCAGGAATGACAGCGGGCAAGATGCTTCATCATGGCCGTCGAGATAAGGCCCTTCATCACTGGAAAGCCGCCAAACCAGACCCGTTCGACTTGAGGCCACCAAGGCTTCCTTTTGAAACACAGATAGCGAACGGACCCATGTGCGCAGTGAATCCCCCATGCGGTTTACCGGAGGGGAAATCCCCACTTGTTGGGGGTTCACGACTTCAAATGAAAGGGGTAGTCCGCTCTCTCTCAAAATATTTGGGCCTTGTGGCATTCTTTCTGACCTCTTCTACGTTTCGATTTCAAGGATACTGGCGACCTCTGGCCAGCTTTGCGATCCGAAACTTTTGAGGTCGTTGGTCAAATCCTCAGGGCACCAATCGAGGAGGCTCGGTTTGAAACTGGGACGAGATTTAATACGTAAAAACCAATCAGTGACATTCGGCAATCGTCCCTCTTCCCACATACCGGAGAGCGCCATCATATCGAGTCGGTTGACGTATGGTGTCATCGCGATATCGGCAAATGTAAAATTATCTCCAGCCAACCATTCGCGTTCGTTGAGAACATCTTCCATCTTGTGAAGATAAAGATCATACAATTTCACTTTGGTCGCTGCGCCAGGTGCCTCGAAGCCGTTTCTGACAATTGATTTCTTGGTCTCGTGCCAGTCTACTGTGACAGAAAGCACCGGCGTAGAATCCAGGAAATTTTGCACCCCTTCCTCACCAAGGCGCAAAACAATGTAGCGATGGGAACAAAGGAAAGTGACGAAGGCACATGCAGGGTGCAGCTCTTCATCAACGGCCTTTGTCCAATAAAGAACACGCGAATGTTCCAACGCATCTGTCGGTCTCAACGGGTGATCTGAGAAGGCATCTTCGATGTATTCGCAGATCACTGTTGAGTCACAGATGACGTTGCCGTCATGTACCAGGGTTGGCACCACCGCTTTGGGATTAAGTTTCATATATGCTGGGTCAAACTGATCCCCTTTTAGGATATCGATGTAATGACCGTCCCAATCCAATTCTTTTTCGTGCATGTACATTCGGACTTTTGCGGCGCAAACCGATGAGCCATGATGATAAAGTTCAAGCATGCTGGGTACCTATAATCTGGCTGCCGATCGTTCGATTCATTGACAGTATTTTCCGCCATCGACATTGATGGACTGACCGGTGAGGAAATCGCTATCCTCTGAGGCAAAAAACAATAATGTTCCGACCAAATCTTCCGGCATCATATCGCGCTTCAGAATGCGGCTTTGTATCGTCGGTGCCCGTGCAATATCGAGTTGAGGGTGATTTTGCACACCTTCGCTCTCTGTAAATCCTGGAATAATACAATTCACATGAATGTTTTTATCGCCAAGCTCCCGAGCAGCGGATCGGGTCAAAGCAAGTATGGCGCCCTTTGAACTGACATAGTGCGCAAACCCCGGTCCGCCATAATAAAACGTGCCGGAACTAATATTGATGATCTTCCCCCGGCCATTTTTAATCATGCTTGGAACAGCCGCTTTGATGCATTGAAACGTACCGCGCGCATTTACCGTCATCACTCGGTCCCATTCCTCATTACTCATTTCCATAATTGGTGTGATCATGAGCTCCGCAAACAAAGCTGCATTGTTGACCAGGATTTCAATCGGGCCGAGCTCGACCTCGGTTCTTTCAACCAAGCTGGCCAGAGACTCATCACTAGTGACATCTGCTTCAATAGCAATTGCGAAACCTCCATCGGCATTTATCTGGTCCGCCACTCTCGACGGATCGGCAATGTCCGAGACGACAACCTTTGCGCCTTCATTGGCAAGAGCTTTTGCGTAGGTTTCGCCGATACCCTGTGCTGCGCCGGTGACAACGGCAACTTTCTCTTCCAAACGAGCCATATTTACCTCCTATTTCTTGTATCTTTCCCTTTTCTGATTTGGACGAAATCAAATCCAAGCAGACATATGTTCGGTTCACGGTCCGCGCACCCGCCCGGTCATTTGATAGACCGGAGCATTGAGACCTCTAACGTGGTCAAATGGCCTCACCTTCCGGCAAATGTCGGGACGTATTTATTGCCGACCGGAAATTCCACAATCCCAGCATCTCTCGAATGTCCTCAGCACCTTTCATCATTCTTGGTTCAGCGGGTATCCCGGTTCCATTTGCGACACGATCATTCTTGGTAAAGGTTGCAGCAACAATCGACGCGGCAGAGACAGCGGCCGGCCCAAGGGTATCGGTTAGAGCGGTTCTCGCCTTGTTGAGCTCGGCCACGTCGGTTCCGAGAAGGGCGTCGGAAAAGGCCAACAATTCTTCTCCTCCCGGAATCCCGATTTCCTGTTCGCGATCCACGATCGCTTTCAGATTGACATTGTGTCCCAATAGTTTTGCACCCTCACGGAGTGCTTTCGCGTGTCCGTTAGTTCAGTAGAAACACTCATTCAGCGCGGACACCCTGGAGGCAACCGTTTCCGCCTGTGGCCGTGTTAATCCCTCATGGTGCTGATAATCAAACTCCATAAAGTGAGCCGACGGCATGTATTGAATTTCTTCCAAGTCATGGTGCGACCGATATTCGTCAGGGACCAGACTGACACCCCGCATAATATATGGCTGCCACGGTCCAAAGAGGGCCAGGCCGAATTCCCCTCCGTCGGGTCCGGTCGGTATGGTTGGCACCCATGCTTTCTCGAGGACGGCTGTGGCGGGGCGATCTCTGGAGGGTTGACCGGGTCGTGGCGCCGGCAGGGGCCTTAAAGGGATATCTATTCCCCGGGCAAATACATCGAAACAGGTAAATCGGGCAATCAATCCAACAATTTCGACATACTCGGCATCACTGAGACCATCTGCGATGGCTTCATCGTAAAAATTTTGATCCATGTCTTTTGGTGATACGGCCAGGCGATGGACAACCCGGCGCGCCACTTCAGAGAGCTCTACTTCAGATTCAGTGCCGGGATCGTCGGGCTTCTCCAACACACCGGCTTGATAGCCGGCCTCACGGGCTTCATTGACGATCGCGTTTCGTTGAACAGCGGTTCCCCAACTGCCCGGTGACGCCAACTGCTCGAATTGCTGGGCGTGGATCGCCGCTACGTCATCACGTACCGGATATTTAGAATCTTCATAAAAGCTCATTTTAAAATTAACCTCTAAGATTTGATGTTAGACCGTCGATGATGAACCCGGAATTGTGGGATCAATGCCCGCGGCATAGGTTGCCTTTTGCCGCCATTCGATGACAGCTTCCTGAAATTGTGGCCGTTGAAGGATAATCTCGTACCAGCGCTCCACGTCTGGATAGGGTGTGAAATCGAACCCGCCTGAGAGCAGTGTTGTGATTGTGGGTGACCAAGAGATGTCGGCTAAGGTGTAGGCATCACCGACGATGTAGCCCCCGTCAGCAATCGCCGCGTTCATCTTTAAAAAGGCCTCATCGAGAAGCGCAACGGCCTTACCGGCATCTTCCTCGGTAAAGCTGTTGCCATGGCTGTGCTTGCCATGAAACGCTCGCATGTCGGGGTCTTTCTGTAGCGAAAAATAGAGCTTCTCCTCCTCCTCGGTTTTTGGGAGCAGTGCTGCATTGATGTTGTAGTACTGAAACGTCTTTATGGCCGGCAGATGCAGATCACCCGACTGCCTCAGCCAATAGTCAATTTCCGCTTGGCGGTCATCCGGCACCTGCCTAAAGCCAGGCTCTGGAAAGGCCTCCTCTAGATAAACGAGGATATCATTGGATTCGACGACCACTTTTCCGTCATAGACAAGTGTCGGAACCACCCCTTTTGGATTTATGCCAAAATACTCCTCCGAGATGTTTTCTTTGGCGCCCAAGTCGATGTGATGGCTGGTCCATGCGAGTCCCTTCTCTTCGAGTAACAATCGCACTCGAGCGGAGCAGTTTGACCGAGCCGTATGATAAAGATGCAGACCTTCTAACGAGAGGACCGATTTATTTGTTGGATTAATGATCACCATATTATCATCTCCCTATTATTACCTATTTACCCGAACCGCCGATGAGTGGGACGCGCGCTATGGCGCAAACGGAGGAAGGGGAGAGGTGGATTGCAACTGCATCATCCGCCGCAACATGATTTCCATGAGTTCAGTCCGAGTACCCGCCGCGTTCGGATCCTCGAACAGGTTGATATTTTCGTCGGGGTCATTCGCCAAATCGTAAAGCTCACCAAACCTGTCATCTGGTGATAGGGTCATTCTATGGCCGCGGGTTACGAGGGTTCGCAGACCCGGCGGATTGGATTGGCCGGGTTTGGGCTGACCAGCCTGTTCTTCGATAATCAAACCGTCAGGCTCGGAATCGCTGAACAAGTCTCGGCCCATGGCGCCATTAAAGGGCTGGATTCCGGCTCTCTTTAGGATCGTCGTCGGGAAGTCTATGGTTGAAACAAGATCGCTCCTAATCGACGAGGTTCCATCTGGCTCCACCCATAATGTCGGCACACGGATCAGGCCTTGATAATGGTGCATCCGTTTGAGCATAACCCCGTGATCGGCGCCCAGATCGCCGTGATCCGACATAAACACAACCACTGTATTCTCGGCTAGCCCGCGGGCATCCAGTTGAGCGAGTATCTCTCCAACCGCATCATCAATGAACGAAATCATTCCATAGGTAAGTGCCAGCAAGGTTCGGGCCTCGTCTGCATCGACCGGCATAGCAAATCCGCCGTTGCGTTTATGCTTTCCGTCGGCATGCAACTTGTGAACTTGCTGGAGGCGGGGTGTCGTTATCTGCCCGAAAGAGCTCGGCAACGGAATATCGCCGGGCTCGTACATATCCCAGTATTTTCCCGGCGGCGTAAAGGGGTGATGAGGATCAGTGAATGAAACCTGAAGGAAAAATGGTTGATCCCTGTCAGCCACTTCAGAAATGTAGGCATTCGACCGCTCAGCAATGAACTGGGTCGAATATAGCTCTGGCGGCACCGCCGTTCGCCACGCCTGAGGTCCCCGGCGCTGTTGATCCGGCAACGCATTGTCTGGTCCTACAAGGTTTTTAAAATCAGAGCGCTGGCGCTCGGCCCAGGCGAGATGATGTCCATCGGTGAAATCGGCGTGTCGGGTCACGAGTTCTATATGCTGAAAACCGTAAAAGCCATCTTGATACGGCTCATCGGCAAGTTCGCCTGAGGCGATACGGCGTTCTATGCGGTAGCCTTCCCCCCAACGTGATCGCCGAAGCGCGTCTTGCATTTCTTCTGGTGGTGGGGCGAGTTCATCATCCGCAATGTAACCGTACATCGGATCCAATGGCGTGTATCCCTGTAAATGGGATTTGCCAATCAGGCCTGTGTGATAACCGTGGTGGGCCAGCACGTCGACGAATGTGGTCGCTTCCAGATCAAGAGGGATACCGTTGTTGATGCCGCGATGGTCGGATGCCATCTGGCCCGTCATCAAACAGGCCCGGTTTGGCATGCAAACAGGATAGGCTACATAGGAGCGGTCAAATCGCGCGCCGCGGGCGGCTAATCCATCAATGTGCGGAGTGCGAATAACCGGATTGCCGTAGCAACCAAGATGGTCGGCCCGCAGCTGATCACAAATGATAAATAGGAAATTTGGTTTATCGCTTTTGTGGGATTTGTTCATCAGTCGATCAAATTTTCTTGAGATATCTGTGGCAATATCGCCTCGTACGTAGGTTGAACCGAGATTAAATCACGCCCAAGTAACAATGCTTCGGCCCTCGCCAACTCTGGTGAGCAAAAACGCTGGGTACTGGGGTGGCAAGAGCGATCCACATTCATCCAACCCGCCCGCCTATCTCAGGTGACTCCGGCGCATAACGGTATGCCCGAAAACACGCATTGCTGGGTCCCTCGAAAATTGGGATATCCAAAAAGTATGGATTAATGAAGTCCCACACGAGATCGCCGTCCGCCGTGACTTCAAAAATCCTGCCGTTGGTGGCCTCGCAGATTAAAGTATTTCCGTTGGCGAGACGCTGAACCCCTCCCATGACAGGGCTAAAGAATGTCCATTTCTGTGGGTCCCGATAGAACCAAATGATATCACCCGTGGAAGGGTCCAGCTCCATCGCCCGCGAATGCAGCGGTTGTGCGAGGTTGTTCATGCCGTTTGCCAAAAAAGTTATGTTGCCGTTCGGTTGCATTTCAGCGTGGTGAGGGTGGCCCCAATCAGGGTCACGCTGTTGCCATAAAATTTCACCGTCTTCCCGGCTGACCACCATCATCGTATCGAGATGGCGAAAATTGATCAGATAGTTTCCGTCGGGTGTCGGCGCCAGAGAATTGGCGTGCGCCCATTCATCGCGCTGACAGTCAATCGCGAGCGGAAAGGCTTCAAGCTCAACATCCTTGAAACGCCATTCCCACACAGTGGCGCCGTCCTGGGATACTTCCCGGATAACGTCGCCATAGATTTTACCATCTCGCTCGGTATCCGGCACACCGCCGGAGATACGCGCTATGTCACTAGCACGCAGCTCTTCCCAAGCGAGATAAACTGTGTTGCCATTCTCTAGTCGACGGAAATCATGATGCTGATCATGGTCAATATGTTCCCACACTATATTGCCAGACCAATCGAGTTCCAGTATGTGACCGCCTTTGGCGGACTTTATGGGGGTACCTTCTTCGGTAATAACGGCGCACAGCAAGTTTCCATTGGTCAGCATGTAAGCATTGGAGGCTAACGGGCCAGGCAAAGCCCATTGGTGAACCGTCGCGCCGGACATGTCGATGAGATAACAACTGTGATGCCGAAGCGGCGCCACGGTTGTGAAGCCGCGATATGCCCCGGCCGTATCGTGTTCCAACAGTCCGGTCTGACTTATACGCATCCAGCGGTATCCCTTAACAAGCTGGCTTGAACGCCAATTACAAATGAAATTCTAGGGCGAACCCCAATCGCCTTATCAAGCGAGAGACTTGCTTCACCCACTACCTCCTTACTTATTGGTCCAACCCAAGGTGATGGGATGGGCCTTCCGCTGTTCTTCCGCCTTACCCACATGTTTTCCCGGTTCCCAACCGACCGGACGCAATACGCTGTTGGCAAAGTCTATTGATTCTTGGTCCGTTACGGTCCCAATCGTATCGTTCCAACGATTTAAGAAGCCGCCGCAGGCAATTACCGCCAAAATTTCAATAATTTGCTTGTCGGTGAAATGCTTCCGGAGTTCGACATAATGTCCGGGCTCCACCTCGTTTGGCGCCATTCCCGCAGCATAGGCCAGATCAAGGGCAGCCCGTTCGGGCTCCGAAAACAAATCCGATTCTTGATAATTCCAAAGAGCCTGAATTTTTTCATCAGACACGCCGATAGCATGTAAGTGGTAGGAACCATGAGATTGACAATGTAGACACCCGCTCGCGAGGCTCGCCGCGGTAAACACCAACTGCTTCAGCTCCCCGGATACTTCTCTGGTCGGAAAAACCAGCTTGAAAAGGTTGTTCATTGACTCTCGGAGCTCGGGCCAATTCTCCATCTCAAAATTCTGGCGATCGTGGTAACCCTGCGTATCCATATTTTCGTTCCCTTCGTTGAAATTCGTGATGAAAATTTTGATCACCTGATTGGCTGGATCGGCATCTCGTGCCAACCCCTACGGCCTATCTGACGGACATCCCAAACGGCCCGGCACCCTCTAAGGGTTCAAATTTTTCGAAAAAGTCGGCAACCATATTCTGGTCACCGTCCAAACTGACATCACCGCCATCGATGCCATCGTTGAAGCTCGTACCGCCCCCCGCCCAGATACTTAAGAATTCCCTCTGGAATGACAGAACGGCATCGCAATTTTCCGGCAGCGTGGAGTGATACTGGCAAACACCGCGTCGGATCTCTAAACCGCACTCCTCTTCTGTGTCTGTCACCTTGAAACCGAGTGTAACGTGTGTATCCAGAGCCTCCTCCGCTTTTAACCGGACCGTCAGTAACTCCAGCAACCCACCCGTGGGATAATTGCGCGCCTGATTTGGCTGGATGCCGTGACCACCCCTTGGCTTACCGAGTGCTCCTTCCAATTCCAATGCTTGGCACAGCGCCCAGTTGCGCCAGGTGCTCGTCTTTTGCAGATATCCCCAGCCACGAAGCGCCGCTGCCTTGAGGTCTCTTGCCTCTTGATCGTCGTTGTCCGCCCGCACCAACCAGGTTGCGACGTCCGCTGCCCATTGAAACTCCTCGTCTTGAATGGCCTGGCGCACTTCAGCGAGAATGGCATCACGCCCGCCCATCATCCGGACATATCGCGATGCACGCTCGCGCCAGGGCAAAGGATCCAATTCAATAGCGTCGCCTTGGAACCATCCGATGTAACCGGTATATACGCTACGGATCGAATGCTTATAGCTGCCGTAGAATTCTCCTAGCCACGGATGAGACGCCAGATGTGACGGCATTGTCACTTTTTCGGCCAGTTCGT
>JAYQGD010000077.1:0-9040 GCA_038140415.1 Rhodospirillaceae bacterium | reverse complement strand
GCGTCCTGCTGGGCGGCCGTTTCCTTGATGAACTCGATTTCCTCGGCGCTTTTGATCACCTTGATTTGGTCCATCATTTCCGACGCCTCCACATAGGTAGCGTTGGGGAACTGGCGCTTCACGTAATCCACCAGGGCGAAGGACATCTGATAGGTGCCGACCAAACCGATAGTGCCGTTCTTGAAGGGCTCCAGCGCTTTGCAGGCGAGCTCGGGATCATAGTCGCGGGTGTACGGCGCGGATTCATACGACGGCGTCGCCAGCATCCGTTTCGTGCCCCGGTGGAACCCGTCGCCGCCCTTGGGGTCCAGTTCCCGGTCCATACCGAGAGGACCCTGGTTCACCTGGGTCATGAAGTCGTCCTTGGGAAAGACGATGGTCACCGGATAGCCGTTGGTGGCCGGCAGATCGGAGACGTACTTGGTATAGCCGCCCATGTAATCATTGTTGTTCTGCATCAACAGAACATCGATGCCTTCTTTCTCCATGCCGGCGCGGATGGCGGCCCAGCGGCGCTCCATCTCCGCATCGGAAATCGGTTTGTTCAGGCGTTCAGACATTTGGGCCATAGTTCTCTCCTCTGGCGGCAGGCCGGCGCTTAGCGCTCGACCACGTTGATCATGTTCTCAGGCTTGCCGTCGACCCAGGCCCGCAGGTTGGGTTCGATGACGGTCAGAATTCGTTCGGCATACATGTCACTGCGCCCGCCGACAAAGGGCGTGATGAACACATTGTCCATGTCCCAGAGCGGCGAATCGTCCGGCAGCGGCGATTCCTCAAAGACGTCCAGGCCGGCGGCGGCGATCTTGCCCTCGTTCAACGCGGCGATCAGCGCGTCCTCGTCGACCACGCCGCCGCGCGCCACGTTGATCAGACACGCGCTGGGCTTCATCGCGTTAAAGACGTCGGCGTTGATGATCTTGTGGGTGTCCTCGCTGTAAGGGACCAAGGCCACCAGGAAATCCGCATCCGCCAAGGCCTCGGCCACATTGTCACGGGCGAAAACCTTGTCGATGCCGGCCACCGGCCGGTCGGTGCGGGAAATGCCATAGACTGTCATGCCTAAGGCCTTGAACACGCCCGCCATATGTTCGGCGATGGCGCCGAGCCCCAGGATGGCGACCTTTCTTGTGTCCATCACTTTGGGCAGGAACCGGTCCCAAACATGCTCTTCCTGGTTCTTGGTCAGCCGGCGCACCTGGCGATAGAGCGCCAGCATGTGCAAGAGCGTGATCTCGGTCATCTGTGGTCCGTGAATGCCGCGCCCGTTGGTCAGGATCACATCCGTGCGGCCACCCAAAGGCTGCACTAGATGGTCAGTCCCGGTGATATTGCACTGCATCCATTTGAGGTTTTTGGCCCCGGCGGCCATCTCGGCGGTCAGCCAGCGGCCGATGGAGATGACGACTTCCGTCTCGGGCATATGGGGGGCGGCTTCATCGCCGTCGGTGGCATAGGTGAAATCCACGTCCGGGAACTTGGGTTCCAGGAAATTCTGGTATTTCTGGTATTCGTTATCGACGATGAGGACTTTGGTCATCGCTCCCCCGCATTCTTTTATTGTGGGCGCATCCTACTGAGCGAGGCCGGGCAGTGGCAAGCCAATAGAGGCCGCGAACTTGCCGTAAATCACGGATTGGGCATATCCTCGGGAGATGCTCCTTATCCTTCCTGCCGCGATCCTGTTTATTGCGCTCGCGCCCACCGCACAGGCCGGGGACGCGTGCACCTGCCAGTACTTCGGCCAGCACCTGAAACTCGGCACGACGATCTGCATGAAATCCTTGAAAGGGCGGCGTATCGCCACCTTCGGCATGACGCTGAACAACACGTCCTGGAAGATCAGCGACACACCGTGCGATCAGGTCGCCGCCACTGCGCCGGCGCAAGATAAGGCCCCGGTGGCGGTCGCCACCCTCGAAAAGCTCCTGAAAAAAATAGGACCGGGATTTACGGCGCGGCGACCACGCGGGTATAGGCGGCGCTGCCACCCGGATGCATATCAGCGAGCGACCAAGTGTCGTCCTGCCGGGCCGCCTGCCAATCGGCATCGGTGAGCCCATCCGCGCTTTCGAATTCATGGAAGATGACATGGCGGGGCTCGCCCTCCGCCGCCAGATATCGCCTCACCCGAACGAGACCGGGAACCTTCTCGCAGGCCGGTAGATATTCAGTCACAAACCAGATGTTAAAGGCCTGGGCGTTTTCCGCCGCCAGATCGAACCGGTCAACATGGATCACCGGAGCAAAGCCCGGCGCACCGCCGGTGAGTTCGGGTCCGGACCAGGACAGGGTATAGCGATCGGGACGCTGAAACCGTTCGTGAAACGCCGCGTCCAGCGGATCGCGCACGCGCCTGAGCCCCTGGTAAGGCTCGCCATACAGGTCGCCCAAGGAATTCATCTCGTAAACAGTGACATATTTTTGCGGGGCTGCGCCTTGCACCGGCGCATCCGACAGCCGGTCGTAGCTGGCGCAGGCGTGGAACCCGATGTTGAGCCGCGCGGTAAACATGTCCCGGGTCAGCCACTCGCGAAATTCTTCCTGATACTGATCATCCAGGTCGACGAACATGGCCAGCATGCCGGTGCCGCGGGTCGGTCCGTTTTCGATCATGAACATGGTGCTCCTCGCCGGTATCGCGAGGCGCAATGATATGGGAGAGAGACGCTTTGTCTAGCGAATGAAGGCGGGTTCGCCGATTTCAATGCCGCCGCCGAACACATTCGGATTGCCGAAGGCCACATCGACAATGGTGTCGACGTTAAAGGGCTTGGTGATATAGCCGTCGAAACCGGCTTTGCGGCCCCGCTCAATCTCGAAGGGCATGGCCGCCGCGGTCAAGGCGACCACGGGAATGTCCTTGGTGGCGGGATCGGCGCGCAATTGATCCAGGATTTCATAGCCGTCGCAGTCGATCAGCTTAAGGTCCAAAAAGATCAAATCGGGATGAACCTTGCCGGCATGCTCAATGGCTTCGTCGGCGCCGCTGACACAGGAGAGGTTTACCGGATAGGCCCCCAGTATTTCTTCCAGCAGGAGAATGTTGGTTTCGTCGTCCTCGACGTAGAGGATATTTCGTTTCTCGTTCATTGCGCGGCCGCCCTCAATCTTTCATTTGCCGATGATGAGACCCTAGCGGCGGCACGTAACGACAGAATAACGGCCTCATGACAGGTACATGAACGCTTGTAACAAAACCAACTTTTTCAGGTTAAAAGCTTGATCATGGCCCGGAGTCAACGCGAAAATGGTCTATGTCCCGCGATAAACTGAACTTTCTGTTTCTCAATATCGGCCACCTCTACGATCACTACTTTGTTTTGATTTTCGCGACGGTGGCGGCGCTGACGCTGGCCGGCGAATGGAATTTGAGCTACGCAGCGCTGATTCCCTATGCCACGCCCGGCTTTATCGCCTTCGGCATGTTCGCCGTGCCGGCCGGCTGGCTGGCCGACAAATGGGACCGGCGGCACATGATGTCCGTCTTTTTTATCGGCATCGGCGCGAGCGCCATGGCCACCGCCGCCGCAGAGTCACCCCTGCAGATCGGCATCGGGCTCTTCTGCATTGGCACCTTCGCGGCCATTTATCACCCGGTGGGCCTGGCCCTCGTGGTCCAGGGGCAGACCAAAACCGGCGTGATCCTGGCCGTCAACGGCATCTGGGGCAATGTAGGGGTCGGGGTCGCGGCCATGGCGACGGGTATCCTGATCGACTTGGCCGGCTGGCGGGCGGCTTTTCTGGTGCCGGGCGTCCTGTCCATCGCCACGGGGCTCCTCTACGCGCTGTTTGTCCGCAGCGACCCGAGCACAGCGGCAGCCGGCCCGGCCAAAAAGCCGAAACCGTCCCTCGCCGGGGTGGAGCGGCGCACCATCATCCACATCTTCGCGGTGATCTTTTTCTCCACAGCCGTCGGCGGGCTGACCTTTCAGAGCACCACGTTCGCCCTGCCGAGAATATTCGACGAACGGCTAACCGATCTGGCCGGCACGGCCACCCTGGTCGGGACGTTCGCCTTTATCGTGTTCACGGTAGCGGCCATCGCGCAGCTAATCGTCGGCTATTTTACCGATCGCTATTCCGTACGTTACGTGTTTGGCGCAGTGGCTATCACCCAAGCCGTCTTTTTCCTCGCCGTGCAGGACCTGACCGGCTGGCCGGCGCTGATCGTCTCGGTCATTGTTATGATGGCGGTGTTCGGTCAAATCCCCATCAACGACGTGCTGGTCGGCCGTATCTCCACCGAGGAATGGCGCAGCCGGGTCTTCGCGTTCCGCTATCTGGTGACCTTCACGGCCATGGCGTCCACCCTGCCGATCATCGCCTGGCTGCACGCCACCTGGGGCTTTACCGCCCTGTTCGGCGTGCTGGCGGCCGCCGCGACCGCCATGCTCTGCGCCGTCTTGACCTTGCCCGGCTCCACCGTGGTCACCGGCAAACCGGTGCCCGCGGAATAATCTTTAGAAGTAAGCCTCGCCCGGCCCGACGGTCGGTTCCCATTCGCAATCGCCGAAGGGTCCGTCGCCGCCGTTCTTCACATAGGCGATCCGGTCTTTGTTGGTTTTGCCGTCGAACATGGCCCGGTAGAGCCAGTCGACGATATAGTGATGGCAGTCCAGTCCGCCCAGATTGGGAATACCCCAGAGCGGGTGGAACTGATCCTCGATCACCCACATTTCCTTATTCGTGGTCAGGTCTTGGTAGACCTCAATCGCGTCTTCCAGCGGGCACAGAGGATCGAACTCGCCGGTCACCAGCAGCGTCGGGCACTGAACTTTGTCCATATAGCCCTTCACCGTCATTTTCTCGGCCATGGCGTCGAATTCTTCTTCGTCCTCCATACCGGCCATGTACATGAACACCTGCTTAAAGCGCGGCGAGGATTGAGAGAAGATCGTGTTGTTCGGATTGAAGCACGCCACGCCGCTGGCCAGGGCCGCCGGCCGGTGATCATAGCTGGCGAGGCGCAAGGACCAATAGCTGCCCATGCTGACGCCATAAACGCCGATCCGATCAGAGTCGATCTCTTCCCGGTTTTGCAGATAGTCCATCACCGCTGCGCCGGCGCGTTCGTAATTGTCGCCCACCGCCCGGATTTTCTGGATATTGGAATTACCCTGTCCCGGTCCGTCCATGGACAGGATATGCATGCCCCTGTTGATGGCCGGGTTGTTCATCACCTTGGGGAAGGCCTCTTTCGTCTGGTCCATGCCCGGCACGTAGATCACGCACGGGGCCTTACGCCGGTCCGGCAGCAGATGCAGCAGGCAGGAGATCGTCTTGCCGTCGTCGAAAGGCACCTCGACCCGCTCGATCGGATAGGGCGCGGTCTCGGAACGCCGATCGACCATCTCGTTCAACTTGGCATAGGTGCTCAGCTTCACCGGATTATCATCATAAAATATCGGGTGCTGAGACATGCGATAGGCCTCAATAGCGTGGTCGTAATGCTCGGTCGCCGTGGCGTTGAAGCCTTGGGCCTGGGCCTGTTTGCCCAATGCCTCATCGTGCTCCGCCTTTTGCCGCCACATTTTCGGCAACATCCGGTAGTTGTGGGCGCGCTTCGGCGTCTCCCAATCGTCCCGTTCGAAGTTCTGCACGCGGCCCCGCATGTTAAGCGCAAGGTCCAGCATCCATTGCTGATTGTCGCGGCGCGTTCTTAGATTATTGACCGGCATTGTGGCCTCCCCTGTGGTGTGACTGCACGTCCTGTCGGACGATCATGACCCCCAAATTCTGCGCGTTTTCTGCGGGTTTTCAAGCCGCAATTGATACACCCATAAGGAGTGGTGCGGATAATTTTACTAATTACGGATACCCACAATGCAAACCGGTCCGCGACTCGTCTACATATGGAGGAACTCAAAAATATCACTGTACAAGTGAACGAACGGGAAAAATCGAGGGGCTCTTTGCGATGTTTAGGGTAAGAACTGTTGCCATAATGGCCTTTGGGGCCGTTTTGGCGTCCGCCTTTTTATTATCTGCGACCACGGCACACGCTGCTACCTGTGATCCGCTGCCCAATGTGAGCTGGTGGAGCAAAAGCCATGACGGCGTCGTCCGCACCGTGGAGCAACGCTACAAAGGCGCCTGGGCGGGCTACATTTCCCGCTGGCATAAATATCAGACCAACATGGAAACCCTCTACCGCAACGGCGAAGCCGCCGTGGTGAAGTCCCGCGATATCCGCATGGAAGGTCCGGTTCTGGCCGAGCATATCGGGCGCATCAAGCAACGGATCGCCGTTCTACGTTGCCTGCAGGAAGCTGATGAGGAACGTCAGGCCATAGAGCTGCAGAAACTGGAAACGGCGGCCGGCGGCAATGAAACCGCCGCCCTGCCCCCCGCCAAACTTGATGTGGACGTGCAAGCCTCCTGCAAGAACGGCCGGCCGGTCTTCCGGGTGACCAATCCCGGCGACAAGTGGCCGCGGTCCGGCAGCATCAACGTCTACCGCACCGACACCGACGGCATGGTGGCCATGCGCCGCATTCGGATGAAGGATGCCCAGAAGGCGACAGTCACAGTGCCGGCCAGCCGGGTCAACGGGGTGACGGAGTTCGGATTGTGGGTGGAGCCAACTTGGGAAAAACGGCCGTTCAAGTTCGACACCAAGATCAGCTGTAAGTAGCTGACCTCTTACCAGATACCCGAAATTTAGAAAAACGCCCGCCCTCTGGCGGGCGTTCTGCTTCCCGGGATCAAAGCACGAGCCCAAAACATCTCAGGGTTTGACCCGATGCCTCTCAGCGCCGTTCACCGCTACAAACAGCCCATAACATGTTGGCTCTTGATTGGTGAAACGGAACTTAAAAATGAAAAAACTACTCGCTCTTGTCCCGGTCGTCATTGAAATGGGGCGCACGGGGTTGCGGATTCTCCTAGCCGCGAAAGCCCGAAAAACTGTGGACTCTCTGAACTCTATGGATATTGTAGGGTCATCACAGCCAAGTGATGGTTTCAACTCGGGGTAATCCCACCTTTTCCAACACAAGCTGTACGCAATGCTGAATTTCTTGCGGGAAAAAAGAACTGAAGTCTGGCATCATCAAGCAGCGATACCAGACTCAGTAAATTGGAGCGTCCCCAGGGACGCATAGTCAGTCAACCTCTTGGAGGCAGTGATGAAGTTATTTAAGAAATTATCGGTGTTGGGGGTGTCAGCGTTGATGCTCGCGGCATGTTCCGGGACTTATGACCTGGAAGGCGTACGAAACATGAAGTCCACGGGAAGCATTTTCCAGAAAGGCTTGCACGCTGAGTATGCTCAGCTGGCCGCCGACGAAGCGGCTGAATCCGACTGGGCCGATGCCGGCACATTCAACACCCGGGCCATGATGGCCGCTCAGGGCAAATCCTTTGGCCCGGAAAATATGAGCGACCGTAATATTCCCGCTGACAAGGTCGGGGAGTTGAGTACGGCTCGCGCCCGTCTGATGCGCGCCCTGGACGCCGGTGGCGCCAACAGCAAGCCGGGGCCCGCGTCCCGCGCCCAGGCCATGTTCGATTGCTGGATGCAGGAACAGGAAGAAAACTTCCAGCCGGAAGATATCGCCCGTTGCCGCGCCGCTTTTGAAGCGGCCATGAAGGAGCTGGAAGCCAAACCGGCCATGGCCAAGCCTGCGCCGAAGCCGATGATGAAAATGCCGAACAAGGGCCCGTATGTGATCCTGTTCGACTTCAACAAGTCCAACCTGAACAAGGCGGCCAATGAGGTGATCGCGCAGATCGTCGCAGCCTCCAAGTCCTATTCCGGTGCGAAGCTTGAAGTCACGGCCCACACCGACCGTTCCGGCGACGCCGGCTATAATGCCGGGTTGGCTGAAGCGCGCGGTAAGGCAGTAGCCGCCGCCCTGAAAGGCAAAGTGTCCAACCCGATCCAAGTCCTGAACTTCGGTGAATGGCGGAACTGGATCGCAACCGACGACGGTGTGAAGCAACAGCTCAACCGCCGGGTGGAAGTCCGGATCAAATAACGGACTTTCAGCGAACAACGGAAAAGGCCTCGCCACGCCGGCGAGGCCTTTTTCTTTTCCGAAGAACTTGAAGCTTGGTCTTAGCCGCCCAGGAACAAGCGGCCCACGTCCGGGTCTTCCAGCAGAGCCTTACCCTCGCCCGCCTTGGCCAGCAGGCCCGACACCAGCACATAGCCGATATCTGCGAACTCCAGTCCTTTCTTGGCGTTCTGTTCGACCATCACGATGGTCTTGCCCTCGTTGTTCTGAAGATCGTCCAAAATCTCGAACACCATGTCGATAAAGCGCGGCTCCAGCCCGATCGACGGCTCGTCAACCAGCAGCACATCCGGGTTCATGATCAGCGCCCGGGAGATTTCCAAGAGCCGCCGTTCACCGCCCGACAGCACGCCGGCCTTTTGATCCCGCCGCGCCTTGAGCCGGTCATATTTTTCGAACACCCTATCGGCCGCTTCCTTGGCCTGATCGACGCTGGGCATGAGATATCCACCCATCATCAGGTTCTCTTCCACGGTCATATCCGGGAAAACCGAATTATCCTGCAGGATATATGCGATCCCGCCGTCCCGAAGCTTCTCGTTCGGGCTCATCTGGGTCACATCCCGCTCCCGGGACAAAATACGGCCGCCCATGATGTTGGTGAAGCCATAGATGGAATGCAGAATAGTGGACTTGCCGGCGCCATTGGGCCCGATCAGGCAAAGCGACTGGCTTTTGCCCACAAACAAATCCATGCCGTGAATGATTTCCATCTTGCCGTAGCCGGCGACAAGTTTGTCGATGGTCAGAACAGGTTCACCCTTGGCCAAAGATTTCAACTCTTCGGTGGACGGGCCTTCGGCGGCAAGTTTTTCCGCTTCCCGGGCCACGTCATCGACGGAGATCACCGTGTCGACATCGCCGAAGCCGTATCCGGAAATGCCGCGGCCGCCCTGATCGGATTTTTGTGTATCAGCCATCAGTGCGCCCCCAGATAGGCATCGATAACCCGCTGATCGTCCTGCAGTTCGGCGGGCGTACCGCCGGCCAGAAGCTGACCGTGCGCCAGGCAGTAGATA
>JAYQGD010000076.1:0-9045 GCA_038140415.1 Rhodospirillaceae bacterium | reverse complement strand
GGAACGTCCTGCGGCTCTCGGCCACAATGAAACGTCCTGGCGTCAAAACCGCCGGGCGGTGACCGTGATCACCGGAGGCGCCGGCAGCTAAGCCAGCCCTTTACGGCAAGGATTTGCGCCCGCCCCCGGATGACCGGGTTGGCGGGCGCCTTGTTTTTGACAATATTTTTCGGGACAGTCGCCGGAATAGGGCGAAGCGGGGAAGGTGGAGTTGAATCAAAATCGGGATCGGTATATTCAGCTAGCATTCCCGAGAGGCGATTGAGGTTTATGTGATGAGGACTGAGTTGAACTTCAGAACCATGGCGAAATACGGCTTTGCGGCGGTCCTGGCCGGCGCCGTTCTGTTCGGCGCGGATGCAAAGGCGCAGCAGCAAACGGTCGAATCCCTGGCGGAACAGATCAATCGGCTGCAAAAGGACATTCAGGTTCTCAGCCGGCAAGTCTACAAGGGGGGAACGCCGCCGGCGAACCTGTCCGCCAATGCACCGTCCGCGTCTGGATCGGCGGGTGCAAGTGCGGCGGGCGGCAATGCTTATATCTTCCGGGTCGAAGACCGGTTGGGCCAGCTTGAACAGGAAAGCCGGAACAACACGGGCAATATCGAAAATCTGACTCACACAATGAACGAAATCAACTCGCGGTTGGATAAACTGGTCAATGATCTGAACTTCCGCCTGTCGGCGATTGAGAAGCGCTTGTCCGGTGGCGGACCACCGCCATCCGCCATGGCGACACGGCCGGCCCCGACACCCGCCGGTCCGCCGGTGGTCAGAACTGTTCCGGGTGTACAGGGGGTTGATCGCGGGCAAGCCACGACGGGCTCGGTTCTCGGTGGACAGCCGGGAACCCTCGGTACGATTTCACAACAGGATTTGGCGTCGGTGCAGTCGACATCGGGTGCGACATCGCAACCCCAAGCCGCCGGCGCGTCGCCGCAGCAGGCCGCATTACCGAAAGGGGCGCTCCCCGAGGGCTCGCCCAAAGAACAGTATGACTTTGCCTACGGGCTGATCCGGCGGGCGGAGTACGATCAGGCGGCCCGGGCGTTTGAAGAATTCGTGGAAAAGCATCCGAAGCACGATTTGACCTCCAATGCCCGCTATTGGCTCGGGGAAACTCATTACGTGCGGAAGGATTATCGCAAGGCGGCCGAGTCTTTCCTGAACGGCTACCAAGACGATCCTAAAGGCCAAAAAGCGCCGGACAATCTGCTCAAGCTCGGTATGTCGCTCGGTGGTATGCAGAAGGGCGAACAAGCTTGCACCACGTTCGACAAGTTGCTCACCGATTTCCCCAACGCCTCCGATCACATCAAGCGCCGGGTGGATGCCCAACGCAAGAAGCTCGGGTGTGGATAGCGGATTTGACGTCCCGGCCGGCTTTCCGCCGGGCGCAAGCAATTCCCTGATTGATATCGACAGGTTGATGGCCTCGGCCGGCCTGTCGTCTTCCGACACACACTTCGCCGTCGCCGTGTCCGGCGGCTCCGATAGCCTGGCCCTGGCGTTTCTCAGCGATACGTGGGCACGGCAGCATGGCGTGCGTCTCACGGCCCTCACTGTTGACCATAACCTCCGCGCCGAGTCCGCTGAGGAAGCGCGCCAAGTGGGAGACTGGCTCGGATCACATGGCATCTCTCATCACCTGCTTCGTTGGGAAGGCGAAAAGCCCGTATCCGGCATCCAGGCAGCGGCGCGGGAGGCCCGATACAGGTTGATGACCGATTGGTGTCGCACCAACGGCGTCACTAAGCTGATTCTTGGCCATCAGTTGGAAGATCAGGCAGAGACGTTTTTGTTCCGGCTGGCTCGCGGCAGTGGCCACGATGGTCTCGCGTGCATGAGACCGGTGGTGCGCCGGGGCGGTATTTCGCTGGTGCGGCCATTGCTTGAGGTCTCACGCGGAAATCTACGCTGGTATCTCACGGAACTTGGCCAGCCTTGGATCGACGATCCGTCCAATGAGAATCCGGCCTATATCCGGACCGGCTTGGGCAAGCTGTCGCGGGAGTTATCAGACCGGGGCATTCCGCCGGAAAGGCTGTCGGCGCTGGCCAAGAGCTTCGCCCAGGTGCGCACCGCCACGCATCATATCGTGCAAGCGTCGATGGAACAGTTTGTCACCGTTTATCCGGAGGGCTATGCACTCTGCTCTTCTGAAACTTTTGAACGGCTTCCGGCGGCGGCAGGGCAAGCTTTGCTGAGGCACCTGCTGCGCCTGATCGCCGGCAAAGCTTACGCACCGGCAAGCGGCAAACTGAACAGCGCGATGCACCGATTGCGGCGGCCGGCGGCATTTGCCGGCCTGACCCTCGGCGGCTGCGTCATCCGACCGTCGGCTCGCGGGCTTCTCATCTATCGGGAGCTGCCGGCGTCAGGGTCTGTAACGATGACGCCCGGCGCAGACCTCATCTGGCAGGGCGTGTTCAAGTGTAGGCTAGAGGGAGGCGTAGACCACCGCTCGTTAATGGTGGCCCCTCTCGGTGACGCCGGCTGGAGGCAGGTTGTTCAAAAGACCCCCGCATTCCGCCAGAGCTCAATTCCGTACCCGGTTCGATTGACCCTGCCGGCCCTCTTTGCCGGGGAGGTTCTCTACGCCGTTCCGCATCTCAATTATGCCGATTATCTGGAGAAAATGACCGGCCCGGTAGGATTTGCCCCGATTTTCGAGGCAAAATTTCTGGAATTGAGCGACCGTTCAGCCTTTTAACGGTTGAGATGCGGAAAATTGGGGCTATCTCTTAATGAGATTGGTACATATATATAGGTGTTAGAAGCGTAACACGTTATACCCCAATGGCCGGTTTGGCGCTTGTCCGGGGAGAGAAGGAAAAAACGTTGAATTTTCGTAAGAACTTTATCATTTGGCTGGTCGTTGCTCTGGTGGTGTTCACCCTGTTCAACATGTTCCAGAACCCCGGTAATCGCGGTTCGGTTGCGACTCAGTCGTACACCAGTTTTCTGACGGAAGTGGATGCCGGCAATGTGAATGATGTCGTCATGCAAGGCGGACACATCACCTATCATGACCGTTCCGGCAATACCTACCGCACGTTTGCACCCGATGATCCCACGCTGATCGACCGGTTGACTAAAAAGTCCGTGGCGATTGCGGCAAAGCCGGTGGAAGAGGAGGTGCCCTCGCTTCTGGGCGTTATCCTTGGCTGGCTTCCGATGCTGCTCTTTGTCGGCGTCTGGATATTCTTCATGCGTCAAATGCAGGGCGGCGGCGGCAAGGCCATGGGCTTCGGTAAATCCCGCGCCCGCATGCTGACGGAGCGGACCGGTCGAGTGACCTTCGAAGACGTGGCCGGCATTGATGAAGCCAAACAGGAACTGGAGGAAATTGTTGAGTTCCTCAAGGACCCGGCAAAGTTTCAGCGGCTTGGCGGCAAAATCCCCAAGGGCTGCCTCTTGGTCGGCCCTCCCGGCACGGGTAAGACGCTGCTGGCGCGCGCCATCGCCGGCGAAGCCAATGTGCCGTTCTTCACCATCTCCGGCTCGGACTTTGTTGAAATGTTCGTCGGCGTCGGCGCCAGCCGGGTCCGTGATATGTTCGAACAGGGCAAGAAAAACGCGCCCTGCATCATCTTCATCGACGAGCTGGATGCCGTGGGCCGGCACCGGGGCGCGGGCCTCGGCGGCGGCAATGACGAGCGGGAGCAAACCCTGAACCAGCTCTTGGTTGAGATGGACGGGTTTGAATCCAATGAAGGCGTCATTCTGATTGCCGCAACCAACCGTCCCGATGTCCTTGATCCGGCGCTGTTGCGGCCGGGCCGGTTTGACCGCCAAGTGGTGGTCCCCAATCCGGACATCATCGGCCGGGAGAAGATCCTCAAGGTTCACATGCGCAAGGTGCCACTGGCGCCCGGCGTGGACGCCCGCGTGATCGCGCGCGGCACGCCCGGTTTCTCCGGCGCGGATTTGGCCAACCTGGTGAACGAAGCGGCGTTGCTGGCGGCGCGGGCGGGCAACCGCATGGTCACCATGACCGAATTCGAGAACGCCAAAGACAAGGTCATGATGGGCACGGAACGCCGGTCCATGGTGATGACCGAAGAGGACAAGGCGCTTACCGCGTATCATGAGGCCGGGCACGCTATTGTTGGTCTCAATGTTCCCAAACATGATCCCCTGCATAAGGTGACCATCATTCCCCGTGGACGGGCCCTGGGCGTGACCATGTCCCTGCCGGAAAGGGACAAGTACGCTCACTCCAAGATCGAGTTGGTTTCCAAGCTGGCCATGATGTTCGGCGGCCGGATTGCCGAAGAGCTGAAGTTCGGTGAGGAAAATGTGACCACGGGTGCGGGCAACGATATTCAGCAGGCCACTCAGATGGCGCGGCGGATGGTGACCGAGTACGGATTCAGCGAAAAACTGGGACCGCTCCGGTATTCAGACAATGAGGAAGAGGTCTTTCTTGGCCACTCCGTGGCCCGTCAGCAAAATGTGTCCGACGCCACCGCCGAATTGATCGACCAGGAAGTACGGCAGTTGATCGAGAACGCCGAGAAGGAAGCCCGCCGGATTCTGACCGAGAAATCGGATGATCTGGAGACGCTGGCCAAGGCCTTGCTCGAATACGAGACCTTGTCTGGCGAAGAAGTCGACGCACTTCTCCGGGGCGAATCCATTGTCCGGCCTGATCCGGAGGATGATCCCACAGCCAAAGGCGGTCACCGGTCGTCGGTGCCGACCAGCGGCGCTGCGTCCAAGGAAAACAAGGATGAGCCGCCGGCCGGTTTCAATCCGGAGCCGCAGCCGGAAGGCTAAGATAAATATTCTCTGAGAACGGGCGGAACGTTTGAAATGTTCCGCCCTTCTTTTATGGTCAGTCCATGACGATGATTTTTGCAGGCTTGTCCCTGGACCGTCCCCGGATTATGGGGATCGTCAACGTGACCCCCGATAGTTTTGCCGACGCCGGAGAGACGTTCTCGACCGAGGCGGCGGTTGCGCGGGGGCGGGCGCAGATGGACGCCGGGGCCGATATCATCGATGTGGGCGGTGAATCCACCCGGCCCGGCGCAACGCCGGTGTCCCCGGAAGAGGAATGTGACCGGGTCCTGGAAGTCGTCGAACACCTGGCGGCTGCCGGCGCTGTGGTTTCCATCGATACTAGACATAGCTTGGTCATGCGGCGCACGGTCGAGGCCGGGGCGAAGATCATTAATGATGTCTCTGCCCTGACCACCGACCCCGACTCTGTTCCGGTTGCCGCTGATAGCGGGGCGGCCATTATTCTGATGCATATGCGGGGCGATCCGGGTTCCATGGCCGAACGGACGGATTATGCTGATCTGACCGGCGAGATAACCGGCTATTTGGTCGAGCGGATCGCGGTTTGTGAAAATGCAGGTATTTCACGGGACCGCTTGGCGATCGATCCGGGATTTGGATTCGCCAAAAACGCCAAACAGAACTTTGAACTGTTAGAGAATCTGGGCCGGCTCTCGGCGCTAAATTTGCCGGTCTTGGTCGGCCTGTCCCGCAAGTTCGGACTGGACAAACCGCCCGCTGAACGGCTCGAGCTCTCCCTCTCTCTGGCCCGGAAAGCCTTGGATAACGGCGCGCGTATTCTTCGCGTCCATGATGTTGCCGAGACCAAAAGCATGGTTGATGCGTGGCAGCGCGCGCCGGCGTAACACGTTGCAAAAATTTGTTAACTGACGCCCGTCGCCGTTTGTACTAGGTAGTATCGTGTTGAGGTTTAGGTGTTTCGAGTTTTAGTCGCGATATGAGCAATAAATTATTTGGAACCGACGGTATTCGCGGGACGGCCAACCAGGATCTGACGGCGGATATCGCGCTGAAGGTCGGGATGGCGGCCGGGCTGCACTTTACCCGGGGTGACCATCGCCATCGGGTGGTCATCGGCAAAGACACGCGGCTGTCCGGCTATATGATCGAGCCGGCGTTGACGGCAGGCTTCGTCGCCGCCGGGATGGACCCGATCCTGGTCGGACCGATGCCGACGCCGGCGATTGCGATGCTGACCAAAAGCCTGCGCGCCGATCTGGGCGTGATGATTTCCGCCTCGCACAACCCTTACCAGGACAACGGCATCAAGCTGTTCGATCCGGACGGGCACAAGCTCTCCGACGAGGTCCAGCATGAAATCGAAGCGCGGATGGATGGGAACATGACGCCCGATCTCGCGCCGCCGGCTGAGCTTGGCCGCGCGCTGCGGTTGGATGACGCTCTCGGCCGCTACATAGAATTCGCCAAGCAGACCTTCCCCCGTGGGGAGACCCTGGAAGGTCTGAAGGTCGTCATCGATTGCGCCAACGGGGCCGCGTACAAGGCGGCGCCCACGGTTCTCTGGGAATTGGGTGCGGAGGTGGTGCCTGTTGGCGTGTCGCCGGACGGCATGAATATCAACAAGAATTGCGGCTCGACTCACCCCGAATTCCTATGCGACCAGGTCCAATCTCACGGCGCGGATATCGGTATTGCCCTGGACGGCGATGCGGACCGGGTGCTGATTGCCGACGAGAATGGCGATCTGATTGACGGGGACCAGATCATGGCCGCCATCGCCTCATCCTGGAAAGAAGAGGGACGTTTGACCGGCGACTGTGTGGTCGCGACGGTGATGTCGAACCTGGGCCTGGAGCTTTATCTCAAGTCCGAAAGCCTTGAGTTGATCCGCACCCAAGTCGGAGACCGCTACGTGGTCGAGGCCATGCGAGACGGGAACTGTAACCTCGGCGGCGAGCAATCGGGGCATATTGTCTTGTCCGACTTCGGCACGACAGGCGACGGTCTGGTGGCCGCCTTGCAAGTCCTGGCGCTACTTAAAAAGAAGGGCGGATCGGCGAAGGATGTCTGCCGCCCGTTTGAACCGTTGCCGCAAGTGCTCAAGAACGTCCGCTACAACGGCGTCGATCCTCTGGACAGCGGTGCGGTTAAGTCCGCCATCAAGGATGCGGAGTCTCTACTGGCGGGCGCCGGCCGGCTGTTGATCCGGAAATCGGGTACCGAGCCGCTGGTTCGCGTCATGGCGGAAGGGGAAGACGGGGGCTTGGTCTTGTCCGTGGTCGACGGCTTGGTCGGCGAAATTGAAAAGGCGGTGGCCGCCGCTTGATGCGGGGGCGCTGGGGGCAATCGTGAAGGGACGCGTACTTATTGTCGCCGGCTCCGATTCCGGGGGCGGTGCGGGCATCCAGGCGGATATCAAGGCCGTCACCGCGCTCGGCGGTTTCGCCATGACAGCCATCACCGCACTCACCGCGCAAAACACCCAAGGGGTCTTCGGCATTCACGATGTGCCGGCGGATTTTCTCGCTGAGCAAATGCGGGTCGTGCTGGAAGATATCGGCGCGGATTGCATCAAGATCGGCATGCTGCATCGGCCCGACATCATTGACGCGGTGTGTGACACACTGTCGGTCCTCGCACCGGACGTGCCGGTGGTTGTCGATCCGGTGATGGTCGCCAAGGGGGGCGCGTCTCTGTTAGCCCCCGACGCCATGGAGGCGCTGGCCACAAAGATTGTGCCGCGCGCCACAATTCTGACGCCCAATCTGCCGGAGGCGGAGGCCTTGGCCGGGCGGGAAGGCTCCGGTCTTGATCAGGCCGAAGAGCTGGCCCGCGCCCTGATCGCGCTCGGGCCGAAGTCGGTGCTGCTTAAAGGCGGGCACCGGGACGATGCCGAGGTGATGGATCTGCTGATGCAGGCCGATGGCTCGTCCGAGCGCTTCAACAGCCCTCGGATTGACACCGTGCACACCCACGGCACCGGTTGCACCCTGGCCTCGTCCATCGCGGCGGGGATTGCTCAGGGGATGGACCTGTCGGCTGCCGTCGCCCGTGGGCGGGATTATGTCCTGGAGGCCATCCGCACCGCACCGGGGTATGGCGGCGGCCACGGCCCGCTCAATCACGGACATACGGTGCGGGAAAGCTAACTTGGTTGATTGAGGGGAGAACGCCCCATGACCCTGACAATTGAGGCGGCGCGGGACCCGGAGGATATGCCGGCGGTGCGCGCGCTGTTTATCGAATATCAGGAGTGGCTGCAGATCGATTTGTGATTTCAGGGCTTCGATGAAGAGCTGGCAAGTTTGCCGGGATACTATGCGGAACCTGAAGGCCAAATCCTGTTGCTGAAGAACGGTGACGAGATCGTCGGCGCTGTGGCCCTACGCCCGCTGGATGACGATGGCATCTGCGAGATGAAACGGCTTTATGTCCGTGAAGAATGGCGCGGGGCCGGTTATGGCCGGGAGCTGACGGCGCGTATCTTGGACGCCGCGCGGAAAGCGGGCTATGACCGGATCAGGCTGGATACGGAACGGCGCCTTACGACCGCGATTGAGATGTATAAAAAATTCGGGTTTGAGGAGATCGCCAAGTATTACGATAATCCGGTGGATAACATTCTGTATCTAGAACTGGATTTGTAATTGGCGCTGCGCTGAGGGGGAACTCATGAGCCGATATAAAATTGCCCTGATCCCGGGAGACGGGATCGGAAACGAAGTGGTGCCGGAAGGCGTCCGGGTTCTGGAAGCCGTCGGCCGCCGGTTCGATATCGAGTTCGAGTGGGACGATCTGGACTGGAGCTGCGAGCGCTATCACAAAACCGGCGCCATGATGCCGGAAGACGGGCTGGAGGGGCTGAAAGGCCACGACGCCATTTACCTGGGCGCGTGCGGCTTTCCGGGCGTGCCCGACCATATTTCCCTGTGGGGCCTGTTGATTCCGATCCGCCGGGACTTCCATCAGTATGTGAATCTCCGTCCGGTGCGGCTGTTCGAGGGCGTGCCGGGACCTCTGGCCGGCCGTAAGCCGGGCGATATTGATTTCATGATCGTGCGTGAGAACGTGGAGGGGGAGTACTCCGCCGTCGGTGGCCGGATGTACGAAGGCACCGAGCACGAGATGGCGATGCAGCAAAGCATCTTCACTCGGAAAGGCGTTGACCGGATTCTCAAATACGCTTTCGATCTGGCCGACAGCCGTCCGGCAAAACACCTGACCTCGGCCACCAAATCCAATGGCATTATTCATAATATTCACTATTGGGATGAGG
>JAYQGD010000075.1:0-9120 GCA_038140415.1 Rhodospirillaceae bacterium | reverse complement strand
CCTCCACTCCGAGATATGAAATACTCAAAGCGTATCCCCATTGGGAGGTGCCGGTGATCTCGTCCGCCGCGATGCCTTTGGTGAAATAGGTGGCGAAGATGAAGGTCACAATGACCGTCGGGAAGGCTGAATTCGCCCAGTCATAGAAGGCCCAGGCGATCTGGCCCCGCCGATCTGTTATGTCGGACGTGCTCATGCCTTAGGTTCTAAGGCCGGAACTACCCGCCTGCAATGGAACTCAACTGCCGGCTGGCGACGGCCAGCATGGACAGATCATCCACCTCGTCGGCTTCCAGCTCGCTGAGCATTTGCGAGGTCTGGTCCATCAGGCCTTCGTTTTTCTTCGTCCATGTCTTGAGCACGTCGCCCTTGCCCTTGGCGTCGCGGATGATGCGGAGCGTGACACCGCGCTGATGTCCGTAAAGCTCTTCGATCATGGCGGCGGCGGCGAGCTTCTGCCAATGGCTGTCCGCCGGCAATTTCTCCGCATTATAGCGGAGCCAGCCCATACCGAACGTCTCGCCGACCTGGAAGTAAAGCGCAGCGACGGCGTCCAGGCTCATCTTGCTGGCGGAGGCCGCCCGGATAACATCCAGGGCCGACACCAAAAGCCGCAGATAGGCGATCTGCTTGGCCAGCGCGGCGGGCACGCCGGCGTTGATATAGCGGTTGGCCCGGAAATTCACCCGGTCCGCCACTTCCTTGGGCACGATCTTCTCGATCTTGCCGGAAATCTGCTGAATGCCGGATTGGAACTCCCGGATGTTGGCGCCGATATCAATCGGCTGTTTGGCGTGCCGAAGCAGCCACAGGGCCGCCCGCTCGATGAGCTCATTCACATCCCGGAGCAGGGTAATCTGGGTATCCGCGGCGGCGATATTGTCCAGCGCTTCGATTCCCTGCCACAAAGGCTCCAGGCCGAAGGCGTCCCGGGTGGCGATATAGGCCCGGGCGATATCCACCGGCGAGGCGCCCGACTTCTCCATCAAATTGGTGACAAAGGTGCCGCCGACCCGGTTGATCATGCTGTTGGTGACCACCGTGGCGATGATTTCCCGGCGCAGTTTGTGCTGCATGATTTGCTTTTCGTAAGCTTTGCGCAGCGGCGTCGGGAAATACTCGATCAGGTCCTCCTTCAGCTCCGGCGCGTCCGGCAGATTGGAGGCTAGAATCTCGTCATACATCCACAGTTTGGCGTAGGGCATGACCACGGCGATTTCCGGCCGGGTCAGGCCTTGGCGGTTCATTTCCCGCTCCGCCAGGGTTTCGTCATCGGGCAGGAACTCGACCGCCCGGTCGAGCCGTCCGGATTTCTCCAGCATGCGGATGAACCGCGCCTGAATATCCAGCAGTTCCGCATCCTGAGACTGGACCAGGGTCATGCTCTGGGTTTGCAGGTAGTTGTCCCGCAGAACCAGCTCGCCGACCTCGTCGGTCATGCGTTCCAGCAGCTTGTTGCGGGAAGCCTGGTTCAGCTTCTTGTCGGCGACAACCGCATCCAGAAGGATCTTGATGTTCACCTCGTGGTCGGAACAGTCGACGCCGGCGGAGTTATCCACCGAGTCCGTGTTCAACCGGCCGCCCAATTCCGCGAACTGGATACGTCCCCGTTGGGTCACACCCAGGTTGGCGCCCTCGCCGATGACTTGGCAGCGGAGGTCGGTCGAGTTGATCCGGATTGCATCGTTCGCCCGGTCGCCGGCATCGCTGTGGGACTGAAGCGTCGATTTAACATAGGTGCCGATGCCGCCGAACCAAAGAAGCTCGATCTCGGCCTTAAGGATCGCCTGCATCAGTTCGGTCGGCGTCACTTGGGCCTTGGTCAGGCCGAAGCAGGCCTTCATTTCCGGCGACACCGGGATGTTTTTGGCGGACCGTTCAAAAATTCCGCCGCCCTTGGAGATCAGCTTCTTGTCATAGTCCGTCCAGGCGGTGCCGGGTGTGTCGAACAGGCGCTTACGCTCGACGAAGCTCTTGGCCGGGTCCGGGTCCGGATCGACGAAGATATGCAGATGGTTAAACGCGCCCAAAAGCTTGATGTGCTTGGACAGCAGCATGCCGTTGCCGAACACATCGCCGGACATATCGCCGACGCCGACCACGGTGAAATCCTCTTTCTGGATGTTCTTCCCGATCTCCCGGAAATGGCGTTTGACCGATTCCCAGGCGCCTTTGGCGGTGATGCCCATCTTTTTATGGTCGTAGCCGACGCTGCCGCCCGATGCATAGGCGTCGCCCAGCCAGTGGCCGTATTCGATGGAGACTCCGTTGGCGATGTCCGAGAAGGTGGCTGTGCCTTTATCGGCAGCGACCACCAGATAGGGATCGTCGCCGTCCCGGCGGACCACGTTCGGCCGCTGTACGACCTTGAGGCCGTTGAGGTTGTCGGTGATGTCGAGCATGCCGCCCATGAACATTTTGTAGCAGGCTATGCCTTCGTCGATGAATGCCTGGCGGCCGCCTTCCGTCGGCGGGCGCTTGACGACGAATCCGCCCTTGGAGCCGACCGGCACGATGACCGCATTCTTCACCATTTGGGCCTTCATCAGACCTAGAATCTCGGTCCGGAAATCTTCCGGCCGGTCCGACCAGCGGAGACCGCCGCGGGCGACCATGCCGCCCCGCAGGTGAATGGCCTCGAACCGGGGGGCATAGACGAAGATTTCCCGCAAGGGCCGGGGCAGAGGCAGTTCATCCACCTTTTTACTGTCCAACTTGATCGACAGGTACGGCTTCGGGCCTCCGTCCGCCGTGGTCTGGTAATAGTTGGTGCGCAAGGTCGAATCGATGGCGTTCAGGAACCGGCGCAGAATGCGGTCGTGATCGGCGCTTTGGACATCTTCCAAAATGGCTTCGATCTGACCGGCAATCTTCTTGGTCAGCTTGTCGCGGCCCGATTTGAGGGCCGGATCGAAATGCGCCTCGAACAACTCAATCAGTTTTGCAGCCGCCTTGGGGTTCTGGCGTAAGGCCTCTTCCATATACGCCTGGGAGAAGGGCGCATTGGCCTGTTTCAAATACTTGGCATAGGTCCGGAGGATCACCAGACGCCGCCAATCGAGCCCGGCATTGAGCACCAGGGCGTTGAAGCGGTCGCTTTCCACGTCGCCGTGCCAGACATTGACGAACAGCTCTTCAAAGTTCGCCTTGATGCTGTCGACATCCAGGTCCCCGCCGCCTTCCGGCACCATGCCGAAGTCATGGATCATGATCATATCAGTGTCCGTACCGGCGGGCCGTATCTCGTAGGGCACCTCATCGAGGACCTTAAGTCCCAAATGTTCCAGCATGGGCAGGACTTCTGAGAGGGCGACCCTGGCGCCGGCATGGAACATCTTGAAGCGCACGGAATTGTCGGTCGCGTTTTCAGGCGGGTGCAGGCTGACCTGGATGTCGCCGGTGGCGGCCACGCGCTCCAGCATCGCGATGTCGGCCAGCGCCTGCGCCGGGGAGAAGGTTTCCGTATAGCCGGACGGGAACGCGTCCGCCCACGTGCCGCCGAGCGCCACCGCCGTCTCCTCGCCCATGGTGTCGGTCAGGGCAAGGGTGATGCGATCGGACCAGGAACGGGCGATGTCGCTCAATTTCTCTTCGACAGCCTGCGTATCAATGATCCGTTTATAGCGGCCGGGCAGCGAGATGGTGACATGCAGCCGGGCCAGGGCCGAATCACCGAATTCCATATTGAAGCCCAGAACCTGTCCTTCGAAGGCCTCTTCAAGGACCGCCTGCATTCGAAGCCGCAGCCGCGTGGTGAAATTGTCCCGGGGGACATACACCATCACGGAGGCATATCGGCCGAAATTATCAAACCGGGTGAACATGGCGACCCGCTGGCGTTCCTGCAGGTGCAGGATGCCCATAGAGGTTTCGAGCAGTTCTTCGTCCCGTGTCTGGAACAACTCGTCCCGGGGATAGGTCTCCAGAATATGCAAAAGCGCCTTGCCGTCATGGCTGGTCGGCGGGAAGCCCGCCAGGGCGACGATCTTCTCGATCTTGCGGCGCAACAGAGGAATGTCGCGGGGGCTGGTGGAATAGGCGACCGAGGTAAACAGGCCAACGATCAGGCGTTCGCCGATCACGTTGCCGTTCTTATCTACTTTCTTGACGGCGATCGTATCCATCAAAGCGGCGCGGTGGACGGTGGAGCGCACGTCTGCCTTGATGATCACCACGGGATCGGTGTTGCGCACCAGCGCGCGGATTTCGGCCGGCATTTTGTCGAGATTGCGCAGTTCCTTGATAACGACCCGTTTGTCGTCGCGGAGCACGCCCAGGCCGGATTTCTTGTTGATGGCGACCTTGGCCTTCAGGCCCTTGCCTTTGAAATCGTATTCCCGGTAGCCCAGGAAGGTGAAATGGTCGTCATGGACCCATTGCAGGAAGTCCTGGGCCTCGGCCACTTCGGTGGCGCCGGCGGCGGCGAAACGCAGCTTGGTTTCCTCGATGATTTCTTGGACCTTGGCGCGCATGGGCTGCCAGTCTTGGACGGCCAGTTTCACATCCGCGAGGATCGCGGTTAACGCCTTTTCCAGGTCCTTGAGCGCGCCCGCGCCGGATTGGCGGGTGATCTCGAAGGACATAAAGGCTTCGGGGGTGGAGCCGTTGGCGCTTTTTCCGTGTTCGACCACGTCTTTCAGGCTGCCGTCGGCGGTGCGGACAACATGGACGATGGGGTGGATGACCAGGTGGACGGTGATCCCGCGGGTGCCCAGCTCGGAGGTGATGGAGTCGACCAGGAACGGCATGTCGTCGGTGACGGCCTCGATGATCGTGTGTTCGCTGTCCCAGCCGTTTTTCTTTTTCTCGGGGTTATAGACGCGCAGCAAGGCCTTGCCGGGCCGGCGTTTCTTGCAGAAGGACATGATGGCCGCCGCCGATCCGGCGAGCTCGTCGATGGTTCTTTCCGACAGGTCCTGGCGGGATGTGTTTGAATATAGCGCTCGCACCAGCCGGCCGGCCTTGGCGCGGTCAGCTTTTGCCGTCATGGTAGCGGCGGCTTTGGTCACTTTGGTTAAAAGATCGGCGTTTGATTTCGCGTTCATGGCGAGTCCCTCGTCTTAGCCGTCCCCCCCGGACGGCATTACCCCAATGCTAATGACCCGGGCACGGTACTCCCCATTTTGCGATAAGGATATTAGGAGAAATCCCAGGCATGTTACTCACGTTAACATTGGTCTTACTTCGTTAATAAACAATGAGTTAAAGTATATTTCCCGTTCGCGCCGGAAGCCGGATTTTAGGGGCATTTTGGTGCTGCGGGCGACACAAAAATGACACTGCCGCCCGGCATTTCCCGAGACCGGAGAGTGATGAACGGCGACCAACATCCGGACCAACTGGTCAACCAAGGCCTGCAGGCCCACCTGGCGGGGGACCGCGAGGGCGCGGAGAGCTTTTATCGCGACGCTTTGGCGATTGATGCCGGCAACGCAGAGGCGCTCCACCTGTTGGGCGTCCTGGCGATGGACGGTGGACAATTAGCCGAGGCGCGGGAGCTTGTGACACAGTCCCTCGAGGCGCGGGAGGCCTATCCGGAAGCCCACAATACGTTGGGCTCAATCCTTAAAGAGATCGGAGACGCCGAGGGCGCGAGGGTGGCCTATGAGCGCGCGGTTGAGCTGGTGCTCGAGTTTGCCGAGGCCTGGACCAATCTGGCTGACCTGCAGAGGCGCACAGGTGATTTGAACGCGGCGGCGGACGCTATAGAGAAAGCTCTAGCGGCGGCGCCCGGCCTGCCGGCGGCCCTGGCGGTGGCCGGCGCCATCCGGCTGGATCAAGTGAATGTAGAGGAGGCGGTCTCGCTGTTGCGCCAGGCCGTGATGGCGGACGGTAATCTGCTGGACGCGCGGGTCAACCTGTGTGAGGCGTTGAGGCAGGCGGATGCGATGAACGACGCACTGACATTGGCCGGCGAAACGGCGAGCCTGTTTCCCCATGCGGCCCCGGCCTGGAATGCGCTCGGCACGGTGAAATATGACCGGCGGGATTATCCGGGCGCGTTGGAGGCTTGTGACAAGGCCTTGGCCCTGGCGCCGGAGAATATCGATGCGGGGCTCAACCGGGGCAACGCCCTGGCCCGGCTCCATCGGCTCAATGAGGCGCTTAGTGCGTTGGAAACGGCCGTCGCGCAACAGCCCGATAATCCCACCGCCCTGGTCAACCTGGGCGGCGTCCGGCAGGCCTTGGGGGACGTGGCCGGCGCGTTGACACTATTCGGCGAAGCGCTGGCGATTGATCCGGATCACGCCGACGGCATTTGGAACCGGGGTCTGGCGCGGCTGCTGACCGGTGATCTGGCGGGCGGGTTCGCGGATTACGAGGTCCGCTGGCGGCTGCCCGAGTTTACCCAACGGCACGCGGATATTCCCTTATGGGACGGCGGGGCCCTGGACGGCAAAACCATCCTCGTCCATGCGGAACAGGGCTATGGCGATATGCTGCAGTTTATCCGCTATGCGCCCCTGCTGGCCGAGATTGGCGCGACGGTGATTGTCGAAACCCACGCGCCGCTGGTGCGCCTGCTCAGTCTGGTGGAAGGCGTCAGCCTGGTCATTGCGCGGGGAGAAGAGGTTCCCGCAGTTGATCTGCAGGCGCCGGTGATGAGCCTGCCGCATTTGTTTGGCACGGGCGAATCATCCATCCCCGCAGAGACGCCGTACCTGAAACTGGCCCCGGATGTCGAGATCAATCTTGGCGAACTCAATGACGAGACGCCGGTGATCGGCTTCGCCTGGGCCGGCCGGCCGACCCACAAGAACGATCTCAACCGGTCAATCCCGCTGTCGGCGTTCAATGACTTGATCTCGAATACCGCCGCCCAATGGGTGTCGCTGCAGTTTGATGACCGAGGGGAACAGCTTACGGAGACGGAGTGGGGCGCGGATGTGCTGGACCTTCGCTCGCAGATCACGGACTTCGCCGACTCGGCCACAGCTATTGCGGCGCTGGATCTGGTGATCACCGTGGACACCGCCGTGGCGCACTTGGCCGGCGCGCTGGGCAAGCCGGTGTGGATACTGCTGCCGTTTGCTCCCGACTGGCGCTGGCAGTTGGACCGGGCCGACAGCCCCTGGTATCCGTCGGCGCGGCTGTTTCGCCAGCCTGAGATCGGCGATTGGAACAGCGTGTTGAAAGAGGTGGCTGCCGCGCTGGCCGAATTCGAAAAGAACGGCGGCTAAAGCAGGCCCATCTGCGCCAGCATGGCCTGGCCCAGATAGCTGTTTTTGTCGGCCATGGGCACGGCCATGCTGAAGTGGTCCACGTTTTCTTCCACGAGCAATCGGCTTTCATGTCCGGCGGCGCGCCAAAGGGCGGCGAACTCGCGCGCTTGGCGGTGTAGTTCCGGCGCGTCATGTTCCGCGTGCGCCAGAACCAACGGGTATCCCCTGGCCGGGATATGGCGCGCCGGCGATAGTTCTTCCGCGGCCGCCTCATCCACGCCCACGTTCGTGCGCCGGTCGGTCTTGCTCATGGGCGTCAGGTCGTAAGACCCGCTGACCAGCACGCCGCCCTTCACCACGTCGTCGGGCAGGCCATACCGTGACCAGTCGGTGCAGGCGACCATGCCCGCCTGTTGTGCGCCGGAGGATTTGCCGCAGACATAAATGCGGTCCGGATCGCCGCCATATTGGGCGATATTTTGAGAGACCCAGGCAACTGCGGCCCGGCTTTGGGCCGTGATCTCGGCGAGGCCGACCTTATCGGCTTTGGAAAAGTTGACCGCGACAAACAGCCCGCCGGCGGCCGTGATCATCTCGGCGGTGAAACACGCCGTGTCCTTGGAGCCCCGCAACCAGCCGCCGCCGTGGAAGAACACATGCACCGGGCGCACGCTTGCATCTACCGGAAAGATGTCCAGCACCTCATCCGGACCGTCGCCGTACGCAATATCCAGATGGCCCGGCAGGCGTTCTCTGATCTCCAGGCTTTTGGCGTTGGCGGCGGCGCGGGAGTCCGCGCCGTTACTGGCCCAGAGATCGTTCGAATACTGCCGGTTCAATTCCGGATCGGGGGTAAACGCTTCGGCCATCATCAAAGCCTGTAGAGCGTGACCGCGTTGTCGTGCAGCACCATGGCCTGTTCGGCCTCGGGCAGGTGGGCGACGGCGGCGCGGAACGCATCGACGATGGGGCCGTACGCGGTCCACAGTTTCTCGATCGGATAGTTGCTGCCGAACACGCAGCGGGCCGCGCCGAACATCTCCAGGCACTCGCCGGTGATCTCGGCAATGAAGCCGGGATCGTTCCGATGGATAAAGGTGCCGAGGCCCGAGAATTTGCAATGGATGTTGGGCTCATCGGCCAGCCGTTTCATGCCGTCCCGCCACACATTCATGCCGGCGTCCGACGTGTCTTCGGGCATGCCGCAATGCTGCAGAATCATCTGCGTGGCGGGGAAGTCGGCGGCCAGCCGGGCGGCATCGGTCATCTGGGAGGCGAAGACCTGCAGCTCGAACGTCCAGTTATAGTCCTGCAACAGCGCGAAGTTCTGGCGCCAGGCGGCCTGGTTCATCAGGTCCGGCGTGGGCTGAAATTTATAGAGGGTGTTCTCATGCCAATGGAGCTGCTGGCGTATGCCCTGCATCAGGGAATGCTGCGACAGCGCCTTGAGCGTTGCCGGCGCATCCTCGGCGGCAAAATCCACATAGCCGACAATGGCGTGGGGCCAACCGTTTTCCTCCGCCACTTCCTGCACCCAGGCGGCCTCGTCCACCTCCTGGCCGGCGGGCCAGTTGACCTGGATATAGACCGACTTCTCTACGCCTGCGCCGGCGAGGTCGTCCCGGAAATCCTCGATCGAATAATCCCGCTTCAGGGACTCATAGTCGCCGAAAATCCGGGGCTGGGTCGGGCCCTTCAGCCAGGTAAGGTCGGCCAGCCGCCAGATGTGATGATGGGCGTCGACCACGGGCATGGTGGTGGGTGTCATGAAAGCTCCCCCTTATCTCGTTGCTGTCATGATTGGCAGAGCGGGCGGCGGGAGTCCACCCGAAAGGGCGTTTAGGCAATCACCTTGCGCAGCTCGAACCGGCGGTTGGAGGTATAGGGCCGTACTTCGGTCGGCCAGCGGCCGGCCTCGACGGCGTCCTGCCAGGCCTGGGTTTCCATCACGCCCGGG